>JBARAE010000388.1:0-4545 GCA_049791715.1 Micromonospora sp. | reverse complement strand
CCTGCTGGCAGCTCGCCACCCGGGCCGACCCGGCCGCCGGCGTGCTCGCCTTCGTCGACGCCGACGTGGTGCTCAGCCCGTACGCGGTCGCGGCGGCGGTGACCGAACTGCGCGCGGCCCGGGCGGCGCTGCTGTCGCCGTACCCGAGGATCCTCGTCGCGACGGTGGCCGACCGGCTGGTGCAGCCGCTGCTGCAGTGGTTGTGGCTGACCTTCCTGCCGCTGCGGGCGATGGAACGCTCGCCGCGGCCGTCCCTCGCGGCGGCCGGCGGCCAGTTCCTGGTCGTCGACCGGGCCGGCTACCTGCGGGCCGGCGGCCACGCGGCGGTCGCGGACAAGGTGCTGGAGGACATCGAACTGGCCCGGGCGGTCAAGCGCTCCGGCGGGCGGATCGCCCTCGCCGACGGCTCCCGGCTGGCCGCCTGCCGGATGTACGAGACCTGGCCGCAGCTGCGCGACGGCTACTCCAAGTCGCTCTGGGCCTCCTTCGGCCACCCGACGGCGGCGGCCGTCGTGGTGGCCCTGCTGCTCCTGCTCTACACCGCTCCCCCGCTGCTCGCCGTGGCGGCGCTGGCGGCCGGGCTCACCCCTACGGCGCTACTGGTGTCAATGGTTGCGCTCATCGCATACCTGCTGGGGGTGGCCGGGCGGGTCGTCAGCGCCCGGGCCACCGGCGGGCGGGCCTGGCCCGACGCGCTGGTACACCCCGTGTCGGTCGTGGTCCTCGGTTGGCTGACATTTCGGTCGTACCATCTGCGGAAGCGGCGCCGGCTGACCTGGCGGGGCCGCCCGGTCAGCTAGGGGGGCGCGGCATGGCGCGGATCGTGGTCATCGGCGCCGGCGTGGGTGGCCTGGCCACCGCCGCCCGGCTGGCCGTCACCGGGCATCAGGTCACCGTCTTCGAGCGGGCCGACACCGTCGGCGGCAAGCTCGGCCGGTACGTCCACGACACCCCGGCGGGGGCGTACCACTTCGACACCGGACCGAGCCTGCTCACCCTGCCCCAGGTCTTCCACGACCTGTTCGAGGCGACCGGCGCCAAACTCGACGAGTACCTGGATCTGGCCCCGCTGGACCCGATCGTCCGGCACGTCTTCCCCGGCGGCGGCCCCGTCCTCGACTCGTGCGCCGACCCGGCCGAGTTCACCACGCGGATCGGCGCGGCCCTCGGCGACCGGGCCGCCGCCTACTGGCAGCGGCTCTGGGGACGGGCCGCCCGGGTCTGGGCGGCGTCGCACCGGGACATCCTGCGCCGCACCATTGACTCCCCCCGCGACCTCGCGGCGCTGGCCTGGCGTCTCGGCGACCTCGCCGCGATCGGTCCCGGCCGTACGCTGCGCGGCCTCGGCCGCCGCCACCTGACCGACCCCCGGCTGCGGATGCTGCTCGACCGGTACGCCACCTACACCGGCGCCGACCCGCGCCGAGCCCCGGCCGCGCTCGTCGCCGTCCCCTACGCCGAACTTTCCTTCGGCGGCTGGTACCTGCGCGGCGGGCTGGGCACCCTCGCCGACGCGCTGCTGTCCCGCTGCCTGGACCTCGGCGTGGCCGTGCACACCGGCGCCACGGTCACCCGGATCGACGCCGCGGGCGGCCGGGTCCACGGCGTACGCCTCGCCGGGGTCGCCGCCCCCGTCCCCGCCGACGTGGTGGTGGCCAACGTGGACGCGCTCACCGTCTACCGGGACCTGCTGCCCAGCCCCCGCCGGCTGACCGGGCTCACCGACCGCAGCCTGGCCGGCTTCGTGCTGCTGCTCGGCGTCCGCGGCGAATCGGGGCTCGCCCACCACAACGTCTTCTTTCCCCGCGACTACGACGCCGAGTTCGACGCGGTCTTCGGTGACCCGGGGCGCGGGATCCGGGCGCGGCCGGCCCTGGACCCGACGGTCTTCGTCACCGTCGCGGACGACCCGGTGGTCCGCCCGGACGGCCACGAGGCGTGGTTCGTGCTGGTCAACGCCGCCCGGCACGGCACCGCTCCCAGCGCCGTCGACTGGCGCCGACCGGGGCTGGCCGAGGCGTACGCCGACCGGATCCTCGACGTGCTCGCCGAGCGCGGGGTGGACGTCCGGGACCGACTGGTGTTCCGGGAGGTGCGTACCCCCGCCGACCTGGACGCGGTCACCGGCGCGCCGGGCGGGGCGATCTACGGGACCGCGGGCGGGCTGCTCCGCCCGGCCAACCGGGGCCCCGCGCACGGGCTCTGGCTGGTCGGCGGCTCCAGCCACCCGGGCGGCGGACTGCCCATGGTCACCCTCTCCGCGCAGATCGTCGCCGAGGAGATCGGCCCCGCCTGGGAGTAAGGAAGGGCCCCTTCTTAACGCCTGCGGTAGAGCAGGGGCCCCCTCCTGACACCCCGCCCCGCAGGCGGGGGGCGCGGCCGGTCAGCCGGCGTCGATCAGGGCGCGGCGGACGGCGGAGAGGAGTTGCCCCAGACCGAAACCGGCCAGCAGCACCCAGACCGCCGTGGCCATGGTGATCGTGCCGGCCGTGACGTCCGCGTCGATGAGCCCGGTGAGCCCGGCGACCAGCAGCCCGACCAGGGCCACGCAGACCCGGGTGGGCCGCTCCCCCACCGTCACCGCGCCGATCTCCCGCATGCCGGCGGCCACCGCGCGGGCCCGGACGTACTCGTGCAGCCAGGACAGCCCACCGGCGGCGGCGACCAGCGCACCCGGCGCCCCGATCAGCCAGAACGCGGTCAGCCAGGCCGCCTCACCCAGCCGGTCGGCGACCGAGTCGTAGACGTACCCGAGCCGGGTCGTCCGGCCCGTCACCACCGCGACCGCGCCGTCGACGCTGTCCGCCACCGCGGCGAGCAGCACGAACAGCGCACCGATCATCGGCCCGTTCCCCGGCCGGGTGACGAATAGCGGTACGCAGAAGCAGAGCAGCACCCCGACCACGGTCACCGCGGTCGGGCCGACCCGGATCCGGCCCAGCACGTACCCGACGTGGTAGGCGAACCGCAGCCAGGCGCGGACGACCGGCGCCGCGACCCGCGGGTCGAACCCGCCGTGCAGCCGCGCCCACGCGGTCGCGTACTGGTCCCAGTTCAGCTGTGTGCCCACCACGGGATCAACCGTAGAAGGACGGCGCGGGTGTCGTGGGAGGTGCCGTCACACTCGCGCGCCGGCGCGCAGGTGCTGCCAGACCTCGCGGGTGGCGGTGGACCGGTTGAGGGTGATGAAGTGGATCCCCGGCACCCCCTCGTCCAGCAGCTTGACGCACATCTCGCTCGCCTGCTCGATGCCGAGCCGACGGACCGCCTCCGGGTCGTCGGCGACCCGCTCGAACCGCTCGGCCAGGGCGGGCGGGAACGGCGCCCCGGAGAGCTGCACGGACCGCTCGATGGTGCCGATCTGGGTCACCGGCATCACCCCGGCCAGGATCGGCGTGTCGCAGCCGGCCGCGGCGACCCGGTCCCGCAGCCGCAGGTAGTCGTCGGCGACGAAGAACATCTGGGTGATCGCGAACTCGGCCCCGGCCCGGCACTTGCGGACGAAGTGCGCGGTGTCACTCGCCACGTCCGGCGAGCGCGGGTGCTTGTACGGGAAGGCGGCGACCCCGACGCTGAAGTCCCCCGCGTCGCGGACCAGCCGGACCAGGTCCTCGGCGTAGAGCACGCCCTCCGGGTGGGCCACCCAGTCGCCGCCCGGGTTGCCCGGCGGGTCGCCCCGCACGGCGAGCACGTTGCGGACCCCGACGCCGGCCAGCCGGCCGATCACGTGCCGCAGCTCGGCGACGGAGTGGTTGACCGCGGTCAGGTGCGCCATCGGCAGCAGGGTGGTCTCGGTGGCGATCCGCTCGGTCAACTCGACCGTGGTGTCCCGGGTCGACCCGCCGGCGCCGTAGGTGATCGAGACGAACGACGGGCGCAGCGACTCCAGCTCGCGGATGGCCTGCCAGAGCAGCCGCTCGCCCTGGGCAGTCTTGGGCGGGAAGAACTCGAAGGAGAAGGTGGGCCGGCCGTCACGGATCAGCTCCCCGATCGCCGGCTGGGGGTTGGGGAGGACCGAGGGAAGACCGAGCGCCACGCCCCGACTGTAGCGGGCGGCCCGGGTCGTACCCACGATCTTCCCAGCGGGCGGGCGGCGACCCGGGCGAGCGTCGTACCCGGCGGGTAGAACCGTGGGCAGCGCGGCGGGGTCGTCCCCCGGGGGCCCGCGCGGGGGTCAGCACGATCGGCGACGCCGCTTCCGGTCCGGCCGGGTGCCCGCGTCGCCTCCCCGCCCACCCCCTTCGGAGGACCGATGAGCCCGATCCCGTCACCCGGTTCGCGACTGCTCGGGCCGCTCCTGGCCGAGCTGCGGCTGGTCCGCGGCTGGAGCCAGCAGCGGCTCGCCCGCGAGCTCTGCGCCGCCTCCGGCGTGGCCACCCTGACCCGGCACGAGGTCTCCCGGTGGGAACGACAACTCCGGCTCCCCGGGGACGTCTGGCTGGGCTGGCTCGCCGTCGTCCTCGGCGTACGGGGCGAGCGGCTGGCCGAGGCGGCCGCGCTGACCCGCCGGCTCAGCGCCGTCCCCGCGCCGGTCGACCGGGCCGG
>JBARAE010000387.1:0-4533 GCA_049791715.1 Micromonospora sp. | reverse complement strand
GCCCGCCTCCGCGCAGCTCCCGCAGCTCGTCGGTGCCCGTGTCGGGCACGATCGTCCAGGACAGCGCCGAGCCGGCCTCGGCGTGCGCGGTCGCGTCGTGGTGCAGCACGAAGCTGCCTTTCCGGCCGGCCAGGGTGCCGGTGAACCGCTCGAACCCCGCGTACGCCGCGGAGGTCTCCACCTGCGCCCGGCACATCAGGATCCGGGTGGTGCTGGCCCGGGCGAGGTCGCCGGTGAAGGTCTTGGTGATCCGGGCCTCGGCCAGCACCGTGCCGTCGGCCTCGTCGTACGCTTCCTGGTCCCAGCTGTCGAGGGTGAAGGTGCCCTCCGCGTGTCCGTTCATGCCCTCATCCTCCGGGCCGGAACTGACATCTCCCGTCAGGTGCGGCCGGCGTTTCCGCCTTGGCGGGGCGGGTGAGCCGGGCCACCCGCGGGTGGGTGCGTGACGGAATAGTTGCGACGTCAAATATGTTGTGCGGTGCGATCCGGGCCACGGCGGTCCGGGCGGCACGCGAGGAGCTGGTCATGCAGTTCGGAGTCTTCACCGTCGGCGACGTCACGGTCGATCCGACCACCGGGCGGCTGCCGTCCGAGCATGAGCGGATCAAGGCCATGGTGGCCATCGCGCTCAAGGCCGAAGAGGTCGGGCTCGACGTCTTCGCCACCGGCGAGCACCACAACCCGCCGTTCGTGCCCTCGTCGCCCACCACCATGCTCGGTCACATCGCCGCCCGCACCGAACGGCTGCTGCTGTCCACCTCGACCACGCTGATCACCACCAACGACCCGGTGAAGATCGCCGAGGACTACGCGATGCTCCAGCACCTGGCCGACGGCCGGGTCGACCTGATGATGGGGCGCGGCAACACCGGGCCGGTCTACCCCTGGTTCGGCCAGGACATCCGCAACGGCATCCCGCTGGCGATCGAGAACTACGACCTGCTGCACCGGCTCTGGCGGGAGGACGTGGTCGACTGGAAGGGCCGCTTCCGCACGCCGCTGCAGTCGTTCACCTCGACACCCCGGCCCTTGGACGGCGTGCCGCCGTTCGTCTGGCACGGCTCGATCCGCAGCCCGGAGATCGCCGAGCAGGCGGCGTACTACGGTGACGGCTTCTTCGCCAACCACATCTTCTGGCCCAAGGAGCACACCCAGCGGATGGTCGGCCTCTACCGGCAGCGCTTCGCCCACTACGGCCACGGCTCGGCCGAGCAGGCGATCGTCGGGCTCGGCGGCCAGGTCTTCATGCGCAAGAACTCCCAGGACGCCGTACGGGAGTTCCGCCCGTACTTCGACAACGCCCCGGTCTACGGGCACGGGCCGTCGCTGGAGGAGTTCACCTCCCAGACGCCGCTGACCGTGGGCAGCCCGCAGCAGGTCATCGACCGTACCCTCGGCTTCCGCGAGTACGTCGGCGACTACCAGCGCCAGCTCTTCCTCATGGACCACGCCGGGCTGCCGCTGAAGACCGTCCTCGAACAGCTCGACATCCTCGGCGAGGAGGTCGTTCCCGTGCTGCGCAAGGAGTTCGACTCGCTGCGCCCGGCCCACGTACCGGAGGCGCCGACCCACGCCTCCCTGGTCGCCGCCCGCGACGCCGCGGCGGACCTGACCGACGCGGAGACCGGCCGATGACCCGGCGCACCCTGGCCGTCGTCTCGGCCGGCCTTGGCCAGCCCTCGTCGACCCGGCTGCTCGCCGACCAGCTCGCCGCGGCCCCCCGCGACGAGCTGGTCCGGCGCGGCACCGAGGTGGAGCTCCGCCCGGTGGAGCTGCGCGAGCACGCCCACGACGTGGTCAACCACCTGCTCACCGGCTTCCCCGCCCCGGCGCTGCGGGAGGCGCTGGACACGGTCGCCGCCGCGGACGGCCTCATCGCCGTCACGCCGATCTTCAACGCCTCCTACAACGGCCTGTTCAAGTCCTTCTTCGACGTGGTCGACAAGGAGGCTCTGGTCGACCGACCGGTGCTGATCGGTGCCACCGGCGGCACCGCCCGCCACTCGCTCGCCCTGGAGCACGCGGTCCGGCCGATGTTCGCCTACCTGCGCGCGCTGGTCGTACCGACGGCGGTCTTCGCCGCACCCGAGGACTGGTCCGGCGAGGGTGCCGACGGCGCGCTGCGCGCCCGGATCCGGCGCGCCGCCACTGAACTGGCCGACCAGGTAGACCGCCGTCCGGCGGGCACCGGGGTGGCCGATCCCTTCGCCCTCACCACCAACTTCGAGGACCTGCTCGCCGGCCGCCAACCCACCTGATCCACCTCAAGGCGAGGTGGCGCCGTCCGCGTCGGCTCAGTCCGCCGGCTCGTACGGGTGCGCCACCAGCACCGGGCAGTGGGCGTGCTGCACCAGCGCCTGGCTGACCGAGCCCAGCAGCAGCCCGGCGAAGCCGCCCCGGCCCCGGGAACCCACCACCACCAGTGCGGCGTCCCCGCTCGCCTCGATCAGCGCCTGTTCCGGCTTGGCCGCTCGCACCGACCGCTCCTCGACGGTCAGCCCGGAATGGTCGGAGCGGACCCGGGCGGCGGCACCACCCAGCAGCTCGGCCGATTCGGCCTGGCCCGCCGCACCGGACTCCGCCACCTCGTCGGGCACCTCCCGCCCGGCCTCGGCCGGCCGGACGTGCAGCAGCACCAAGCTGGTGCCCCGGCGTACCGCCTCGTCGGCGGCGAGCCGGACGGCGAACGCTGCGGGCTCCGAGCCGTCCACCCCGACCACTACCGGCCCGCCCACCGGGATCGGCTGCTCGGCGGGGCGGACGACGAGCACCGGGCAGTGCCCGTGCTGGGCGACCTGGGTGCTGACCGAGCCGAGCAGCAGCCCGGCGAAACCGCCCACGCCCCGCGAGCCGACCACCACCAGCTCGGCGCGCCGCGACTCCTCGACCAGCGTGGCGCCCGGCCCGCCGGCCACCTGGCGCACCTCCACCCGCAGCCCGGGGTGTCGGTCGGTCAGGTCGGCGGCGGTCTGTTCGAGCATCTTCTGCGCGTCCTCGGTGGGCGCCGGCACCCCCAGGTCGTACGGGTTGAGCGGCACGCCGTAACCGAGCGGGTGCAGGTAGCCGTGCACCAGGTGCAGCGGTCGGGACCGCTGGACCGCGGTCTGCGCCGCGTGCTCCGCGGCGACCAGGCTGGACGGTGATCCGTCGACGCCCACCACGACAGGTCGGTTCATCAGCTCCCCCAGAGGTCGATCACGCCATTGTCGACCGTGCGCCGCCACGGGAGAAGCAATTGCTCCGGCACGGCGGGGGAACAGTGGCGACGAGCAGCCACGCGTCGGCCGGTGAAGCAGCCGACGCGGACGGTGGGCCCGGCAGTCAGGAGGCGTTGCCGCCCCGCCGGTGCCGGACGATGGCCAGCGGGCTGTGTGCGTGGTGCAGCAGGGCGTGGCTGACCGAGCCGAGCAGCATCCCGGTGAAAGCGCCGAGGCCCTGCGCGCCGACCACCGTCAGCTGGGCGCCGCGGGACTCCTCCGCCAGCACCTGCGCCGAGGGGCCCGCCACCAGCCGGTGCCGCACCGGCACGTCGGGGTAGCGCTCCGACCAGCCGGCGAGGGACTCGGCGAGCACCCGCTCCTCCTCGGTCTTCAGCATCTCCGGGTCGTACACCAGGGGAGCGATGTCGCCGGGGCCCATCGGGGTCGGGTAGAGCCACGCGTGGACCGCCACCAGATCGGTGCCGCGCTGCGCGGCCTCGGCGAACGCGAAGCCCACCGCCTCCGTGGACAGCGGGGAACCGTCGACACCCACCACGACCGGACCGTCGGCGCGCGCCTCACCGCGGACCACCAGGACCGGGCACTCGGCGTGCGTCGTCACATGCATCGCCGTCGAGCCCACCACGAGCTCGGCGAAGCCACCGAGGCCGCGGTGACCGAGCACGAGCAGCGCCGCGTCCCGGCTCTCCGACCGCAGCACCGGGGTGGCCGCACCCTCGACGACCTCGCCGGTCACCGCGATCTCGGACGACGTCTTACGAGCCTCGTCGACCGCCTCCTGCACGAGCTTGTCGGCCTCGTTGCGCAGTCCGGCGTCGGCCGGGGCGAACGGCACGGGGCCGAGCGGGGTGCCGAACAGCGGCCAAATGAAGGCGTGCACCACCCGCAGCGGCCGGTGCCGGGCCGCCGCCTCCCGTGCGGCCATCCGCACCGCGTCCAGAGCTGAGGGGGAACCGTCCACGCCCACCACAACAGGGGCACCGGATCTCTCGGTCATCACGTCCTCCTTCTATCCACCTTCAGCCTGCGCCGCTCCCGGCGTGGCGGTCAGGGTCGCTGGACCCGCGTACCGGGCCGTTGGTCCCGTGCCGACCGGCGGCCGGGACGACGTCGGGTCCATCGGAGCACCAGGCCGGGCAGCGTGGCGACCGCCGCGCAGGCGAGCAGTTCCCGCGGGCCGACCGCGGTGGTGCCCAGCAGCGACCGCAGCGGACCGAAGAGCACCCCGCCGACCTGGAGCAGCGCGGAGGCCGCCACGGCGACCAGCAGCCCCGGGTTGCCGCGCCGGCCGTCCGGCGGCCGGGGTGCGCGT
>JBARAE010000386.1:0-17698 GCA_049791715.1 Micromonospora sp. | reverse complement strand
ACCTACTCGGCCGTCGGCTCGGTGACGGGCTCGGCGCCCGCCGCCGGCCTCGGGATCACCGGATCCGGCACGTTGTGGCGGGGGCCGGTGAACCAGTGCCGGGCACTGAGCATCCACCACAGCCAGGCACCGCCGAGCACCACGCCGACCGCGACGATCGTGTAGTTGAAGGTGCTTGCGGTGACGGGGCTGCTGGTCGGGAGCACGAACAGCACGCAAATGATCACGACCCAGACGATCGCGATCCACCCGACCGGTCCGCTCCACCGACCCAGGTTCCACACGCCGACCTGGAAGTCGGGCGTGCGCCGGCGCAGGAAGACCGGTGCCACGTACGCGATGTAGAGGCCGATCACCGCGATGGAGGTGGCCGCCAGGTAGGCGGTGGTGTTCCAGAGCGACGGCAGGACCAGCAGCGACGAGCACACCACACAGAGCCAGATGGAGTTCGTCGGGGTACCCGTACGCGCGTTGACGCGCCTCCAGATCCGGGAGCCCGGCAGCGCGCCGTCCCGACTGAACGCGTACGCCATTCGGGAGTTCGCCGTGACCGAGGCCATGCCGCAGAAGAACTGGGCGACCACACAGATGAAGAGCAGGAAGGTCCCGAGGTCGTGGCCGACCGCGTCGATGAAGATCTGCGCCGGGGGCAGAGCCAGGTCCGTGGTCCGCTCCGCCTCGTAGTCCTGGATGGACCAGGTGATGGCGAACAGGAGCACGAAGCCGGCGATGACCGACACCACCACCGACATCACGATGCCGCGCGGCGCGGACCGCGCGGCGTCGTGGGTCTCCTCCGCCACGTGTGCGCTGGCGTCGTAGCCGGTGTACGTGTACTGGGCCATCAGCAGACCGATGAGGACCGCGTACACCGCCGCGCTGCCGAAGGTGAAGCCCGTCTCGTTGCGCACCTCGAGGAAGACCTCGGAGACCGGCTTGTGCTGGTCCGGCACGATGGCCAGCACGGCCACGATGACCGCCACGCCGACCAGGTGCCACCACGCGCTGATGTCCGACAGCACGCGCACCAGGTTGACGCCGAAGGTGTTGAGCAGGCCGTGGGCGATGATGATCAGCAGGAAGATCAGGAAGGTCCGCCCTGCCGTCACCTTCATGTCGAAGGCGAGGCCCAGGAAGGCGGAGGTGGTGATCGCCGCCCCGAAGTCGATCGCGGCGGTGACCGCCACCTCGCCGAGGAAGTTGAACCAGCCGACGAACCAGGCCCAGGCGGCCTTGTTCCGTTTGGCCAGCGCGGCGGCCCACCAGTAGAGCGCGCCGGCGGTGGGATAGACCGAGCAGATCTCGGCCATGGCGAGCGCGACGAAGATCACCATGATGCCGACGAAGAGCCAGCCCAGGGTGATCGCCAGCGGGCCACCCGCCGTCATGGCGATGCCGTACGACGTGATGGCGCCGGCGAGGATGGAGATGATGGAGAACGAGACTGCGAAGTTGGAGAAGCCGGACAGCTTTCGACGCAGCTCCTGTTTGTAGCCGAGCTGCGCGAGCCGTTCCTCGTCGGTGATGGGGGAATTCGGGGGTACGCCGTCCTGGATCGTTGAGCTCATCGGTGTCTCCCTTGGACCGCGGAGGGTGACGCTGTGACCTCGGTCACCGCTTGACGGGATGATCCGCCCCCACGCTGACCGAGGTCAATGGAGATCCACCGAAAATCGACCAGGACCAGACCTTTAACCGATGTCCACGGCGCTAAATGCGTTGCCACACCGGTCGCTCCCACCGCATCCTTGAGCCAGTGACCAGGCCCGATCGCGACGGGCCACCGCCGGGCGCTCGGCAACGCCCGGTCCGCGACGGCGCGGGGCGACCAACCTCTCTCTCACTCGTACGGCGATCCGCCGTACCCTCCGGACGCCCCGCGCCGCCGCCCCCAGCACTACTGCCTGCCGTCACGACCCTTCACCGGCGGCGACGTAGGCCATCAGGAAGTCGGTCGCCGGCACGGCGAAGACCAGGCAGACGGCCGCCATCCGGGGGATCGACGGCCGCCGCGCCGCGACCGCGTAGACCGCGACCAGGAGCGGCGCCGCGATCGTCTGCGTCGTCCAGGACTTTCGCGGCACCAGCAGGTCCAGATGACAGCAGGCCAGCCACGCCGCGGTGGCCCCGACCCAGAGGACGAGGCCGACGCGGTGACAGAACTGCGGCGTCCAGCGCACCGCCGCCGTCGTGTCCCCGGCCGCCTCGTCCGCGTCGACGTCCAGCACCGTCGTGGGCAGGTAGAGCGCGGCCGCCAGCAGCAGGCCCAGCACCACCAGGACGACCGGGTAGTCACCGACCGGCCGGTGCAGCGACCACCCCGCCACCGGCGCCAGCACACCCACCACTGCGGCGTTGGCGACGACGTCGGCCCCGGGACGGCCCTTCAGCCGGATCGGTGGGGCGCTGTAGAGCCAGCCGAGCAGCAGCACGGCGGCGGTACCCGCGGCGAAGACCGGCCCGATCGCCAGCGCGACGACCACCGCCACGACCGTGCACCCGAGGTGCCACCGGACCAGGTCCGTCTCGGTCAACAAGCCGGTGACCAGCGGAGCCGTCGCCTTGCGCGGGTTGCGTCGGTCGCTGGGCAGGTCGTGCAGGTCGTTGACGGCGAGGACCGCACCCCAGACCAGCGGCCCGAGCACGACCAGCGCGGCGAGCGAGCGGGGAACCGCCTCGGCAGGCGGCAGCCAGCTCTGAGTCGCCAGGACGGCACCGAGATAGCTGCCACCCCAGCCGAGCGGCCAGAACCAGGGTCGCGTCATCCGGACGAACGCCCAGGCCCGGGCCCGCTGCCGGGTGGTTGAGGGAGTCACGAGGACCATGACCCGACGGTAGGAATCCGGTGGACACCGGGCCTCCCACCGGTGGGTCGGTCGCCTCCCGCTCGGGAGGGAACTCGACCGGGCCGGGACGGCGGGTCGCGGCCTACGCCGGAACCGTGCGGACCAGGCCGGGCTCGGCGACGTCGACCGGCCCGGCGTACGCCCGCCGCGCCGCCGCGGCCGCCGCTGCCGGATCGATGCCCGGCCAGAGGTGGGTCAGCAACACGCGACGCGCCCCGGCGAGCGCGGCGTACCGGCCGACCTCGGCGGCGCTGGAAAGGTTCCCCGCGTGGTGGTCGGGGATGCTGTCGACGTAGGTGGCCTCGGCGATCAGCAGGTCGACGTTGCGGGCCAGTTCGACCAGATCCGGGCTGGCCCCGGTGTCCCCCGTGTACGCGAGCACCGCGTTCCGGCCGGTGAACCGGGCTCCCGCGTTCAGCACCCAGTGCGGCAGCGCCCGGGTCTCCACGGTGAGCGGACCGACCCCGAACGACTCCCCTGGTTCGAACCCGTGCAGCCGGTACGCCCCGTCGACCAGCCCCGGCTCGTCGATGGCGAGCAGGCGGTCCAGGCTGCCGGTGGGGGCGTACACCGGTAGCGGCGGCCCGGCCCGGTCGACCAGCACCCGTGCCCGCAGCAGGGGTTGCAGATCGGCACAGTGGTCGGGGTGGCCGTGGCTGACGTACACCGCGTCCACCTGCGCCGCGGTCACCCGAGCCAGCAGCGGTTGCAGGGTCGCGTAGCCGGGGTCGATCAGCAGCCGGAAGCTCTCGTCCTCGACGAGGAATCCGGAGCAGGCCTGCCGCGCGGTGGGCCAGGCGCCGAGGCCGCCCAGAACGGTGATCCGCACGCGACCGACCCTAGCCGCCGGCGCCGCGCCCGACGACGGCCGGGATCAGGTCAGCAGCAGGCCGGCGACCCAGAGGGCGGCGACCACCAGGCCGGCGAAGAATTCGACCAGCATGGACAGTCCGGCCGCCTTGAGCGCCTGCACGGTGGCCGGCCAGGCGAGCTGGTTGCTGCCCAGCCGCAGCCGTTCGGCGCCCCACAGCCCGCCGACGAAGCCGATCACGAGGCCGACGACCGGGATGACGAAGAACCCGACCAGCCCGAGCAGACCCCCGGCGAGCAGGGACGAGGTGGGCACCCCGGTCCGTTTCAGGTTCCGCCCGGGCCAGAGGTACTTGACCACGGTGCCGCCGGCGGCGACCACCGTGGCGGCGGCGAGCACCGCCCACCGCCCGGGACCGGCGCCGCCGAAGAGCGCCCAGATCAGCACCCCGCCCCAGCAGAGCGGCAGCGCGGGCAGCCCGGGCACCACCACCCCGGCCAGTCCGGCCAGGATGGCCAGTGCGGCGACCAGGGAGACCACCCCCTGGGTGTCGGTCAGATCCATGCCGGCAACTTCCGATCTGTGCAGGCCCGACGCGGCGTCGGTCCGGTCATGCGATCGTCATGCCCCACGAGAGGCCGGCTCATGCCCCCGCCTCCCCCCTCGCGAGCCGGGCGCGAATCTGATCGGCCGGAACCGGGGCGCCGAACCAGCGCCCCTGCCCGGTGTCGCAGCGCAAGCCGCGGAGCCGCTCCGCCTGCACCGCCGTCTCCACCGCCTCGGCGGTGACCCACAGCTCCAGCGCGTGCGCCAGCCGGACCAACGCGTCGACGATCCGCTCGTCCCGGTGATCGGCGGCCGCGTCGACCCCGTCGGCGCGGATCCCCTCGACGAACGGCCCGGCGAGCTTGACGCAGTGGATCGGCAACCGGCGCAGGTACGCCAGGTTCGAGTACCCGGTGCCGAAGTCGTCGATCGCCAGCCGTACGCCGAGGTCGGCGAGCTGGTGCAGGGCCCGCAGCGGCTCGCCGGCGGTACCCATGACGGCGCTCTCGGTCAGCTCCAACTGGAGCAGGTCGGCGTGGAGGCCGGTGGTGCTCAGCGCCTCCGCCACCGTGTCGACGATCGCCGGGTCGTCGGCCTGCCGGGCGGCCAGGTTGACGCTGACCACCAGCCTGGTGTCCGGGTACGCCCGCCGCCAGCTCTCCGCGTCCCGGCACGCCTGCCGCAGCACCCAGGCGCCGAGGCGGACGATCAGCCCGGTCTCCTCGGCCAGGCCGATGAACCGGTCCGGCCCGATCAACCCCAGCTCGGGGTGCTGCCAGCGGACCAGTGCCTCCACCGCCACCATCGCACCGTCCAGCAGCGACACGATGGGCTGGTAGTGCAGCACGAACTCGCCCCGGTCCAGCGCCGCGGGCAGCCCGGCGGCCAGGGCGGAACGGGCGATGTCGGCGGCGCTGCGCTCCGGGTCGTACACCGCCCACCGGCCGCGCCCCTGTGCCTTGGCCCAGTAGAGGGTGGTGTCGGCGGCCTTCATCAGCTCGGAGGCGCTGGTCTCCGCGGCCGGGCACTCCACGATGCCGATGCTGGCCGACACGGCGAGCTGCTGGTCGCCGACGTGCACCGGGGCGGAGACGGCGGCCAGCACCAGCTCGGCCACCTCCACCGCGTCGTCGATGCCGTCGCCGGAGTCGACCAGGATCACGAACTCGTCGCCGCCCATCCGGGCGACCAGGTGGCCGCGCCCGGCGACGCAGTCGGCGAGCCGCCGGCCGATCACGATCAGCAGCCGGTCACCGAGGTCGTGGCCGAGGCTGTCGTTGATCGCCTTGAAGCCGTCCAGGTCGAGGAAGCAGATCCCGACCCGCTGCTCCGGGCGGGCCGTCTCGAGGACCTGCCCCAGCGTCTCGAAGAAGAGCGTCCGGTTGGGCAGCCCGGTGAGCGGGTCGTGCAGCGCCTGGAAACGCAGCCGCTGCTGGAGTTCGTACCGCTCGGTGATGTCCTCGATCATCGCCACGGTGAACCGGGGCCGGCCGTCGTCGTACCGGATCAGGGAGACGGCGAGGTCGGTCCAGACGATGCTGCCGTCCTTGCGGTAGTAGCGCTTCTCCACGCGGACACTGTCGTGCTTGCCCTCGATCAGCTCCTGGTAGAGCTCCCACATGCCGGCCGCGTCGTCCGGGTGGAAGAGCGACGCCACGTTGATCTCGCGCAGCTCCTCGATGGTGTAGCCGAGCATGTCCGCGAAGGACTGGTTGACGTCCAGGATCGTCCCGTCGACACCGGCGATCCCGATGCCGATCGCCGCCCCGGTGAAGACCGCGCGGAACCGCGCCTCGCTGTCCCGCAACGCCTGCTCGACCGCGTCCCGGGCCTGCCAGGCCGAGCGGGCGATCCGCTCCTGCTGGCTGAAGGTGCGGTCGCGCAGGGCCCGGGCGAAGCCGGCGGAGAGTGCGCCCTGCAACGCCGCCACCCGCTCCCGGGCGGCCGGCGACGCCCCCTGGGCGGGCAGCACGCCGGGCAGGAAACGCTCGCCGAGCGCGCGTACCGACCAGTCGAGCACGCCGGGCTCGGTGAGGTGCGCCTCCACCAGCGCCCGCCCGACGTCCGCCGCCGGCTGGGCGGAGAACCTCCCCGCGAGCAGGGCATGGGCCAGCCGTACGGTGTGCACGAGCAGCAGCCGCTCCGTCTCGGCCGCGCTCAACGGCACGAAACCGAGTCGGCGTACCGCCCGGGCCCACTCGACGGCGTACGCCTGGGCCCCGGGCCGGCTGACATCGTCCCCGCTGGGCTGTGGGACGGCGGGCATGTCGATTCAGCCAGCAGGCTCGTCGTACCGGGCGACGCCGCCGAAGGCCCCGAACCGCTCCGGGTGCTCGTCCACGTCCGACGGCGAGTCGGGCCGCCACAGCGGCATGTGCACCACGCCCGGCTCGAGGATCGTCCAGTCGCCGAAGAAGCCGGTGATCTCGGCGCGCGAGCGCAGGGTGATCTCGGTGGCCGTACGCGCCGACAGCCGCTGCGCGTCGAGCATCTCCTGCGGCTGGTCCTCGTAGGTGGAGTGCGAGATGACGAGGTGGCTGCCGGGTGCGGCGGCGGCCCGCAGGGTGGCCAGGATGTCGCCGGGACGGTCCGCGTCCGGGATGAAGT
This sequence comes from Micromonospora sp., assembly GCA_049791715.1. Classification (GTDB taxonomy): domain Bacteria; phylum Actinomycetota; class Actinomycetes; order Mycobacteriales; family Micromonosporaceae; genus Micromonospora. The sequence goes on along the minus strand of JBARAE010000386.1, from coordinate 10,888 downwards.
GGACCACCCCGGCGAGGAGGATGCCGACCGGCCGGTCGAAGTCGATCAGCCCGCTGGCGCGGGCCTGGTCCAGGATCAGCTTCGGCTCGCGCAGGTCGGCGTGGATCGCCGTGGCGCGGTCGTTCCCGGCGAGCAGTTCCCGACTGTGCGCGACGGCCACCGGGTCGATGTCGACGTAGACGATCCGGGCCTGCGGGTTCGCCGCCTGGGCGACCTCGTGCACGTTGCCCACGGTCGGGATCCCGGAGCCGATGTCGAGGAACTGGTCGATGCCCGCGTCGAGCAGCGCCCGGACGGCCCGGCGCAGGAACTCCCGACCGGAGCGCATGGTGGCGGCCAGGTTCGGCGTCATGGCGGCGATCTGCTCGGCGAGCTGCCGGTCGATCTCGAAGTTGTGCGCCCCGCCGAGGAAGTAGTCGTAGACCCGGGCCGCGCTCGGCCGGCTCAGGTCGATCTCGGTGGGAAGTCCGTCCGGCGTCTGCATCGCTCGGTCCCCCAGGTCGTCGCCGCGGTGCGGGACGGTGTGGGTCGCGTGCGGGCACGCGCAGGCGACACCGGCCGACCCGCGGATCGTGTGGTGCTGACTACTCTAGGCGCGTACGGGCCGGTTCGGCAGATCCACTTTCGACGGAGCCGGCCGGTGGCCCGCCATCGCTGGTCGGCGGCGGGCCGACACCGGTCAGGCCGCCGACTCCAGCAGCAGCGAGATGCCCTGGCCCACCCCGACGCACATGGTCGCGAGGGCCCGCCGGCCGCCACGGCGGCGCAACTCCAGCGCGGCGGTGAGTGCCAGCCGGGCGCCGCTGGCGCCCAGCGGGTGGCCGAGGGCGATCGCCCCGCCGTTCGGGTTCACGTGCTCGGCGTCCTCCGGCAGCCCCAGCTCGCGCAACACGGCCACGGACTGGGCGGCGAACGCCTCGTTCAGCTCGATCACGTCGACCGCGTCCAGGCCGACGCCGACCCGGTCGAGCAGCTTGCGGGTGGCCGGCACCGGGCCCATGCCCATGATCCGTGGCGGTACGCCGGCCGCCGCCGCGCCGCCGATCCGGGCGAGAGGGGTGAGGCCGTACCGGGACACCGCGGCCTCCGAGGCGACCAGCAGTGCCACCGCGCCGTCGTTCACGCCGGAGGAGTTGCCGGCGGTCACCGTGCCGCCCTCTCGGAAGGGGGTGGGCAGCGCGGCCAGCTTTTCCAGCGAGGTCTCCCGGGGGTGCTCGTCGACCTCGACCAGCTTCGTCTCGCGGCGCCCGGCGGGCACGGTCACCGCCACGATCTCCTCGGCGAACCGGCCGTCGGCCTGCGCCTTGGCGGCCCGCTGCTGCGAGCGGAACGCGAACTCGTCCTGGGCGACGCGGTCGACGCCGTACTCGGCGGCGACGTTCTCCGCCGTCTCCGGCATCGAGTCGATGCCCCAGCCCCTCTTCATCAGCGGGTTGACCAGCCGCCACCCGATGGTCGTGTCGTACACCTCGGCGGTACGGGAGAACGGCGTGGTCGCCTTCGGCATCACGAACGGGGCGCGGCTCATGCTCTCCACCCCACCGGCGACCACCAGGTCGGCCTCGCCGGCGACGATGGAACGCGCGGCGGAGGCGAGGGCGTCCAGGCCGGAGCCGCAGAGCCGGTTGACCGTGCTGCCGGGCACCTCCTCCGGCAGCCCGCCGAGCAGCGCCGCCATCCGGGCCACGTTGCGGTTGTCCTCCCCGGCCTGGTTGGCGCAGCCGAGGATCACGTCGTCGGTGCGGGCCCAGTCCACCGAGGGGTGCCGGGCGACCAGTTCGCGGATCACGTGGGCGGCCAGGTCGTCGGGGCGTACCCCGGCGAGGGCGCCGGCGTACCGGCCGATCGGGGTGCGGACTCCGGCCACGAGGTATGCCACGGTCATCGGCGCTGTCCTTCGGGGGTGGGAAGGGGCTGGCGGGGTGGCGTCCGCCGGGTCGCGGGGACGCCCGGCAGCCAGAATATCCAGGCCGGAAACGGATAGGTTGACGGCATGGCCCGGGCCCAGTTCAGTGCAGAGAGCACCGGCAGCGGTGCGTTCGTCCGCCAGCCCAACCGGTTCACCGGTCGGGTCACCCCGCACTCCACGTCCCCGGAAGGCGGCGGCCCGGACGACCAGGACCGCTGGCCGCTGGAGGCGGGCCGGTACCGGTTGATCTGGTGCCGGGCCTGCCCGTGGGCACACCGGGCGCGGATCGTCCGCAGCCTGCTCGGCCTGGAGGACGTGATCTCGCTCGGCACGGTCGACCCGATCCGGGACGAACGGGGCTGGCGGTTCGCCCTCGACCCGGACGGCTTCGACCCGGTGCTCGGCATCGGCTTCCTCTCCGAGGCGTACCTGGCGACCGACCCGGACTACACCGGCCGGGTCACCGTGCCGGCGCTGGTGGACACCCTTACCGGCCGGGTGGTCACCAACGACTACCCCCAGCTCACGCTGGACTTCTCCACCGAGTGGCGGCGGTTCCACAAGCCCGACGCGCCGGACCTGTACCCGGTCGAGCTGCGCCCGGAGATGGACGCGCTGATGACGGAGATCCACCGGGACGTCAACAACGGCGTCTACCGGTGCGGCTTCGCCACCTCACAGGAGGCGTACGACGAGGCGTACACCGCGCTCTTCGCCCGGCTGGACGCGCTGTCGGAGCGGCTTGCGGGGCGCCGCTACCTGATGGGCGACTCGATCACCGAGGCGGACGTGCGGCTCTTCACCACACTGGTCCGCTTCGACGTGGCGTACCACGGCCACTTCAAGTGCAATCGGCAGAAGCTGACGGAGATGCCGGTGCTCTGGGCGTACGCCCGGGATCTGTTCCAGACCCCGGGCTTCGGGGAGACGGTCGACTTCGACCACATCAAGCGGCACTACTACGGCACCCACGAGGCGATCAACCCGACCGGGATCGTGCCGCTCGGCCCCGACACGTCGGGGTGGACCACGCCGCACGGTCGCGGCTGAGCCGCGGGCTGTAAGGAGCGTCACGCCGGTCGATCCTTCCACCTGTGCGTCGGCTGGGAGTACCGTCGCCAGGCGATGACCAACGTCTGGCACCTCACCGTGCGCCTGTATGTCGACCTCCGACTGCAGGCCAGCGGCGTCTGTCCGGCGCAGCCTCGTTCCTGACGCTGCCCCGTACCGACCGCTTCCGACAGACCTTGGACACATCCTCATGGCTTCCGCCTTGCGCAAGTTCCCCTTCTCCGTGCAGATCCTGCTCGGCCTCGTGCTCGGCGTGGCGCTCGGCTTCCTCGCCCGCGCCAACGACCTCGCCTGGCTGACCAGCACCCTCGACACCGTCGGCCACCTCTTCATCCAGTTGCTCAAGCTCGCCGTACCGCCGCTGGTGTTCACCGCGATCGTGGTCAGCGTGGTCAGCCTGCGCGGCGTCGCCAACGCCGCCCGGCTGGCGGTGAAGACGCTGCTCTGGTTCGGCATCACCGCCCTGATCGCGGTCAGCCTCGGCATCGGCCTCGGCCTGCTCACCGACCCCGGAAAGGGCGTCACCCTCGACCTGTCCGGCGCAGCCGCGCCGAAGAAGACCGGCTCCTGGACCGACTTCCTGACCGGCATCGTGCCGACCAACCCGGTCGGTGCGTTCGTCGAGGGCAACGTGCTGCAGATCGTCTTCCTCGCCCTGGTGGTCGGCGCCGCCGCGCTGCTCATCGGCGAGGCCGCCGAGCCGTTCGTGGCGCTCAACCGCTCGCTGCTCGCCATCGTGCAGAAGGCGCTCTGGTGGGTGATCCGGCTCGCCCCGATCGGCACGCTCGGCCTGATCGGCAACGCCGTCGCGTCGTACGGCTGGGACCTGCTCGCCCCGCTCGCGAAGTTCACCACCGCCGTGTACGTCGGCTGCGCGATCGTGCTCTTCGTGGTCTACCCGGTCCTGCTGATGGCGGCCGGCCGGCTCAACCCGGTGCGCTTCTTCGCCGGCGCCTGGCCGGCGATCGAGCTGGCCTTCGTCTCCCGTTCCTCGGTGGGCACCATGCCGGTGACCCAGCGCTCCGTCGAGCGGCTCGGTGTTCCCCGCGAGTACGCCTCCTTCGCGGTGCCGTTCGGCGCCACCACGAAGATGGACGGCTGCGCGGCGATCTACCCGGCCCTGGCCGCGATCTTCGTGGCGCAGGTCTTCGGCATCCACCTGGGCGTCACCGACTACCTGCTGATCGCCTTCGTCTCCGTGGTGGGCTCGGCCGCGACCGCCGGTCTGACCGGCGCGATCGTGATGCTCACCCTGACCCTCAGCACGCTGGGCCTGCCGCTGGCCGGCGCCGGACTGCTGCTGGCGATCGACCCGATCCTGGACATGATCCGGACCGCCACCAACGTGGCCGGGCAGGCCGTCGTGCCGACCATCGTCGCCGCCCGCGAGGGCACCCTCGACCGGGCCGCGTACGACTCGGCCGGCAAGCGTGACCTGGTCGACGCCGACGAGACCGAGCGGCCGGCCCGCTCCGCCGACGACCTGGCTCCCGTCCCCGCCTGACACCGCTGAACGAGGAGGGCCCCACGCCGGGGCCCTCCTCGTTCGCTGGAGGAGGATCACCCGCATGAGTGCCCTGTTCACCCCGCTCGCCCTGCGCGGCGTCACGCTCCCCAACCGGGTCGCCATGGCCCCGATGTGCCAGTACAGCGCCGGCCCGGACGGCCTGCCCACCGACTGGCACCGGACCCACCTCGGCTCCCGCGCGGTCGGCGGCGCCGGGCTGATCATCACCGAGGCCACCGCGGTGGTGCCCGAGGGTCGGATCAGCCCGCAGGACACCGGGCTCTGGTCCGGCGCGCACGTCGACGCGTGGCGGCCGATCACCGCGTTCATCGCCGCGCAGGGCGCGGTGCCGGCCGTGCAGCTCGCCCACGCCGGGTTCAAGGCGTCCACGTACCGACCCTGGGCCGACCATCGCGGCGGCGTGCCCGACGCGGAGGGCGGCTGGACGCCAGTCGCCCCCGGCGCCGAGCCCTTCCTGCCCGACTACCGTCAGCCCACCGCCCTGGACGAGGGCGGGATCGCGGCCGTGGTGAAGGCGTTCGCCGTTGCCGCCGCCCGCGCGCTCGACGCCGGCTTCGCCGCGGTGGAGATCCACGCCGCGCACGGCTACCTGCTGCACGAGTTCCTCTCCCCGCTGACCAACCACCGCACGGACGGCTACGGCGGCGACCGGGCCGGGCGGATGCGGCTCACGCTGGAGGTGGCCCGGGCCGTCCGGGCCGCGGTCGGCGAGTCGGTGCCGGTGCTGACCCGCGTCTCCGCCACCGACTGGGTCGACGGCGGCTGGACCGTGGACGACAGCGTCGTGCTCGCCGGGGAGCTGGCCGCCGCCGGGGTGGACCTGGTCGACGCCTCGTCCGGCGGCGCGGCGGCCCGGGCCAGCATCCCCGTGGGTCCCGGCTACCAGGTGCCGCTGGCGGCCCGGATCCGGCGGGACGCCGGCGTGCTCACCGGCGCGGTCGGCCTGATCGTCGAGCCGGAGCAGGCCGAGCAGATCGTCGCCGCCGGTGAGGCCGACCTGGTGCTGCTGGGCCGCGAACTGCTCCGTGACCCGTACTGGCCCCGCCGGGCCGCCGCCAAGCTGAGCGCCGACCCCCGCTGGCCGGACCAGTACCTCCGCGCCTTCTAACCCCCGCCAGGCCGGCCGCCCGCCGGCCGGCCTCACGGGTGACCATGGAGTTGGCGGCACGACCTGCCCGTGTTGTCCCCGCCAACTCCATGATCACCGGGGCGGCAGCGGGGGGCAGGGGGGCGGGGGCGGGGGCGGCGGGGGCGCGGGTGTCAGCCCGCCAGGTGGGACCAGTGTTCCTCCAGGTCGCGCCACGGGCCCTGCGCTGCCACCGCGCCGTCCATCAGCACCACCACGTGGTCCGCCCGGACCAGCGCGGCCCGCTTGGACGTCGACCCGACCACCGTCACCCCGTGCTCGCGCAGCGCCGACCAGAGGGCCAGCTCCGTCGTGACGTCCAGCGCGGACGACACGTCGTCGGCGATCAGCAGCTCGGTACGCGGAGCCAGCGCCCGGGCCAGCGCCAGCCGCTGGAGCTGCCCGCCGGAGAGCCGCGTCCCCTTGTGCCCGATGAGCAGTCCCAGCCCGCCGCCCGCGGCGGCCAGGTCCTGCTCCAGCTGAGCGGTGGAGACCGCACCGGCGGCGTCCACCTCGTGCCCGAGGGCGATGTTGTCGGCGACCGTGCCGGAGAGCACCCGCGGCAGCTGGCCGACGTACCCGACCTGGTTGGGCCGGAGGAACAGCTCCGGCTCGGTGACCGGTTCGCCGTTCCACCGCAGGGTGCCGGTGTGGTGGACGATCCCCGCGAGCGCCCGCAGCAGCGACGACTTGCCCGAGCCGACCGGCCCGACGACGAGCACCAACTGTCCCCGTTCGACGGTCAGGTCGACGTCCCGGACGGCCAGCGTCCCATCGGTGTGCAGGGCCCCGAAACCGGCCAGCTCCAGCCGGCGCAGCGGGTGCCGCGGCGGCGCCTCCGGCGCGGGCGCCGTCCCGGCAGCCAGGTCCACCCCCGGCACCGCCGCCGAGTACCGGCCGATCCCCGTCATCGCCACCGTCCGCCGGGTCCACACCCGCGCCGACGGGTAGTGCGAGACCAGCGAGGCGGTGGTCCAGGCGAACCAGCGCGCCGCACCGAGGGTGGAGACCGCCACCAGCGTGGCACCGGCGGACAGCCCACCGGTCAGGTAGAGCGCCCACGCCCCGATCGGGAGCAACCCGCTGACCACCGACGGAGTGGACCGCGCCCAGACCTGCATGGAGATCTCCCGGCGCTGCCGGTCGCTGCGCACGGTGTCCAGCGCCGCGAGATGGTCCAGCACCGGGCGGGTGGCGCCGGCGAGCTTGACCGTACGGGCCGCGGAGAGCGAGGAGACCAGCGCGGTGGCGAACGCGGCCCGGGCCTTGACGGTGCCGCCGGCGCTCCGTTCCAGCCGCGGCCCGAACAGCGTCGCCGCCAGCCCGGAGACCACCATCGTCCCGACGAAGAAGAGCGCCGGTACGAGACTGCCGGTCACCACGGTCATGGTGATCACGATCGCCAGCGAGATGAAATGGTCCATCAGGTTGTCGGCGAGCTGCACCACCCGGTCGGTGTCGCCCCCCTGGGCGACCACCTCGGCCGGCGTGTGCCCGCTGACCCGGCGCGGGCCGGTCTGCCCGTGCACCAGACGCAGGCTGATCCGCAGCATCTGCCGGATCCACCACTGCGGGAACCACAGGTTGGTCAGGTACGGCAGCGGCACGACGACCAGCAGCGCGGTCACGATGCCGAGCGCCGGCAACCAGGGGCTGCCCCCGTCGACCACGTCGGCCCAGAGCCACGGCAGCACCGAGCCGTCCAGCCCGAGCAGGGCCCCCACGGTGAAGATCCCGACCGAGACGAGACCGTACCGCGGGTCGTTGGTGCCCAGCCGGAAGATCTCCCGCAGGGTACGCGCGGGCGCCGGCGCGGGCAGCGGCGGCGGGTCGGTCTTCGGTACGGCAACGACGGTCGGCGGCGCCGCCTCGGCCGGTACGGCCTCCGCCTCGACGTCGTCCCACGGCTCCCGGGGCCCGGGCAACAGGTCCACCCCGCCCCGCCCGGCGCCGGCCGAGGCGTACACCCCGGCACGGCTGCTCGCCAACAGCTCGGCGAAGCGGGCCGACTCGCGCAGCGGACCCGCCTCCAGGACCGTCCCGTCGGCCATCATCACCACCTCGTCGCAGCGGCGCACCGAGGAGAGGCGGTGGGCGATGACGATGCCGATCCGGCCGGCGAGCAGCCGTTCGGTGGCCTGCCGGACCCGGGTCTCGGTGACCGGGTCCAGCCGGGCGGTGGCCTCGTCGAGGATCACCACCTGCGGGTCGCGCACCAGGATCCGGGCGAACGCCACCAGCTGCTCCTGCCCGGCGGAGAGCACGTGCCCGCCCTCGCCAAGCCTGGTGTGCACGCCGTCGGGCAGCTCGGCGATCCAACCGGCCAGCCCCAGCTCCGCCAGCGCCCGAGTGGCGTCGTCGAGCAGGCCGGGGTCGAAGAGCGCGACGTTCTCCGCGAGCGTGCCGGCCAGGATCTCGGTGCGCTGCGGCACCACGGCGATCCACCGGCGCAGCGCCTCGACGTCCAGGTCCACCAGGTCCGTGTCGCCGAGGAAGACCGCGCCGCGCGGCACCTCCACCGCCCGGGTCAGCACCTTGGCCAGGGTGGACTTGCCGGAACCGGTCCGGCCGACCAGCGCGTACGACCGGCCCCTGGTGAAGGTGAGCCGGATGTCGCGCAGCGCCGGCCCTCGCTCGTCCCCACCGGAGGGGTAGCGGAAGGTGAGCCCACGGATGGTCAGGTCACCGTCGGCCGGGGCCGCACCGCCGGTGGGTTCCTGCCGGGCGTCCTGGAGCAGCTGCACGCGGGCCCACGCGCCGAGCGCGTACTGCAGGTGCGGCACCCAGCGGGCGAGGTGTTCGACGGTCGCGCCGAAGGCCAGGGCCAGCAGCCAGATGGCGGTCAGCCGGGCCCCGTCGATCCGGCCGCCGGCGAGCGCCCACGCTCCGGCGAGCACCACGGCGACGATGCCGACCCGGATGGCGCCCGCGGAGGTGGCGGTGACCCGGGCGGCCATCCGGAACACCCGGCCACCCCGGGCGATCACCTCGGCGGCCCGCCGCGCGTAGAGGCGCAGCACGTACGGCCGGGCCAGGCTGGTCCGGACGTCGTCCTGGCCGTGCACCGCCTCCTCCATCACCGCGGCCAGATCGGACCAGGCCTCCTCCTCCGCCATCCGGGCCGGGGCGATCCGGGCGGTGGGGCGGCGCAGCAGCCCGCCGAGCAGGGCGGTCAGCAGGATCATCCCGACGCCCGCCGGCCACCAGACGATCAGGGCGCTGACCGTGGCGAGCAGGCAGACGGCGAGGCCCTGAACGAGCCGGACGCCGGTGTTCCGCATCTCGGCGGCGACCTGGTAGACGTCGTTGTCGATGCGGTCGAGCAGCTCGCCGACCGGGGTGGTCTCCAAGGTGGGCAGGTCCTGTCCGAGCGCCACCCGGCACAGTCGACGTCGCACGTCGGCGGACCAGTCCGCGGTGAGCCCGGCCATCAGCAGCCCGACCAGCAGGTCGGTCACCACGGCGGCGGCCAGCGCCACGACCAGCGCGGCGAACCAGCCGGCGGACCGGTGCACCAGCACGGGACCGGCCAGCGCCGACGCGGCCGCCTGACCAGCCGCGCCGAGCACGATCAGCAGGACCACCACGGTCATGCGGCGGGGCGCGGTCGCCCACAGGTCACGGAGCAGGCGCATCGGACATCCCCCGGCAGTCGATGGCGGAACTCCCAGCCTGCTCCGCGCCCCCGGGGTCACTCAACGCATTTACGGCACAGCGGTCAGGTCTGGGCGACCCGGCGGACGATGCCGAGCAGGGCCTCCTGCACGTCCTCGATCGGCCGGTCGGGCTGGAAGACGAGCCAGTCCACGGCCACCACCAGCCCGACGCCGAACAGCGCCGAGCTGGCGGTACGGACGTCCAGGTCGGCCGGCAGGTCGCCGCTGGCGACCCCGGCCCGTACGGTCTCCGCGATCACCTCGATGGCCTCGCCGCGGAGCAGCCGCAGGGTCTGCTGCCACTCCCGGTTGGTCCGCCACATCTCCGACAGCAACAGCTGGGCGAAGGCCCGGTAGCGGCGGATGTACTCCAGCTCGGCGCGGACCAGGGCGGCGAGCGCCTCCCGCGGCGGCAGCCCGGCCACCGCGGCCCGGAAGTCGGCGGTGAGCAGGCCGATGCCGTGCCGCAGCAGCTCCTCGAAGAGCACCGTCTTGGACTCGAAGTTGTAGTAGACGGTGCCCTTGGCCACCCCCGCCCGGGCCGCGATGTCGTCCACACTGGTGGCGGAGAAGCCCTGCTCGGCGATGAGTTCCACCGCCGCCACGAAGAGGCGCTGGCGGGTGTCCTCCCGCCGCCGCGACCGTCCGTCCGTCACTCGCCCTCCTCGTCGACCCGTCCGACCCGCGCCGGTGGGCCGGCCCGTACCGGAGTCCGGTGTCAGCACCGTGCGGCGCATCAGCATCCTCACATGGTCAGTTCGGGGTGGAGCTTGGCCGGGGTGAGCCGGCGGGAGCGGCGCGCCGCGCCGACGGTCAGCACCATCGCGCCCACGCCGAACGCGGCGAGGACGAGCGCCCCGCTCACCACCGGCCCGGCCGGCCCGCCGTTGATGGTGTGCCGGAGCCCGGCCACCACGTACGTCATCGGCAGCCACGGGTGGATCGCCTGGAAGAAGGTGGGTGAGGTCTGCACCGGGTAGGTGCCGCCGGAGGAGGTGAGCTGGAGCATCAGCAGGGCCAGCGCGGCCAGCCGCCCGGCGGGGCCGAGCGCCACGCCGAGCAGCTGCATGATCGCGGTGAAGGAGAGCGAGGCCAGCACGAGCAGCCCGAGGGTGGCTGCCGGGTGCACCGAATCCAGGCCGAGCACCAGGCTCACCACGGTGAAGAGCACCGTCGCCTGGGCCAGTCCGATGGCCGCGGCGGGCAGCCAGCCGGCGAGCGCCACCCGCCAGCCGGGCGCGTCGGACATCACGTGCCGCCGGTTGACCGGCCGCAGCAGCATGTACGTGATCATCGCGCCGACCCAGAGCGCCAGCGCCAGGAAGTACGGGGCGAAGCCCACGCCGTACGAGCCGGCGGGGTGCTGCGCGTGGCGGATCAGTCCGACCGGGTCGCCGAGGATCGTGGAGCGACTGCCCGCGTCGTGGTAGCCGGGCAGCTTCTCCGCCCCGGCGGCGAGCCCGTCGGCGAGGTCACCGGCGCCACCCTCCAGCGTGGTCAGTCCGGCGGCGAGCCGGTGGCTGCCGCTGCTGAGCTGGGCCAGGCCGCCGTCGAGCTGGCGGGCGCCGGTGGCGAGCCGGTAGAGGCCGCCGCGGAGC
>JBARAE010000385.1:0-4688 GCA_049791715.1 Micromonospora sp. | reverse complement strand
GGGCGAGGTCATCGCGGCCACGTTCGACCGTCCGCCGCAGGACCACACGACGGTGGCGGAGCTGGCGATCGAGCGGGCGAAGCGCCTGGTCGAGCTGGGGCACGACGTGGTCGTGCTGCTCGACTCGCTGACCCGGCTGGGCCGCGCCTACAACCTCGCCGTCCGCTCCGGTGGTCGTACGCTCTCCGGCGGCGTGGACGTGGCGGCGCTCAACCCGCCGAAGCGGCTGCTCGCCGCCGCCCGTAACGTCGAGAACGGCGGCTCGCTGACCGTCATCGCCTCCGCGCTGGTCGAGACCGGGTCGGCCGCCGACGCGCTGATCTACGAGGAGTTCAAGAGCACCGGCAACGCCGAACTGCGACTGGACCGGTCGCTGGCCGACCGGCGCACGTTCCCGGCGGTGGACGTCCGCCAGTCCGGCACGCGTCGGGAAGACCTGCTCGTCACCGGCGAGGAGCTGAACCGCTTGCGGGGCCTGCGTTCCGCACTGTCCCAGCTGGACCGCCAGCAGGCTCTGGACCAGCTGCTCCACCACCTCGCCGCCACCGCGGACAACCAGCGCTTCCTGGCCCGGGTGGAGCCGAAGAACCGTCGCTAGCGCCGACCCCGCCACGGTTTACGGTGAAAATGGGGCTGCAGCCGGATGGGTGCCTCCTGATACTCGGGTCATGATCGCCTCCCGCCCCGACCACGTCTCCCCGCAGCCGCCCGTGCTCACCCCGGCGCAGGCCGCCGCCCTCCGACACGTTCGGGAGGTCGCGCGGCGGGACCGGCCCACCGCGCTCGCCGTCATCGGCCGCCACCTCGCCGGTTCCGGCGCCGAGTACCGGCCACAGGATGTCATCGACGCGGTCGCCACCGACGGCCGGCTGACCCTCAACTTCCACCCGGACCGGTTGCTGCGCGACGGCCGTACGGTCGCCGCGGCGCTCGCCGAGGAGGGCGTCTACCGCAGCCAGTTCGAGACCGGCATCTCGAGCGGCGGGCTGACCGCCTTCCCGGGCGGGGACCGGGACCGCTGGGAGGAGGTGTTGTTCGGCGGGGCGTACCAGAGGACGGGCGTCAGCGCCGCGGACCGCCCCAAGTACGGCGGCCTGAACCTTCTCGACCATGCGGACGGCGCCTGCCCCCGGTTCGGCTCCTGCCACCTGCGGCTGCGCCCCGAGGTCCTCGGCCGGGCCACCTTCTGCTTCGGCGACAGCCACCTCGGACCCAGGGACCTCGGCACGCTCGACGTCTTCGAACCGGTGCTCGCGGCACTGCTGGAGGCCACCGCGGAAACCGGGATCAGCCTCGGGATGGCGGGCATGGACACCGAGGCGCTGCTCCGCGCCCTGGTCCGCCGCCGGGAGCGGGAGTCGGCCCGTCCCGGAGCGGCCGGGCGGGCGCTCGACGACTACATCGAGGCCCAGATCCACGGGGAGCTGAGCCTCTCCCGGGACGTCGAGGCGCTGGTGGTCGACCCGTCGTTCCGGGACACCCAGGAGGGCGGGATCCTGCGGGGCATCGCCGAACGGCACGGCTTCCCGCTGGTCTGGCACGCGGGGTTCGAACTGCCCGTCGACGGCATCGACCCGGACTTCCGCGGGCCGGCGATCCCGCCCCTGGCGGCCCGGGTGCAGGCCGATTTCGGCCGGCCCGGAGAACCGATCCACGCCGCGCTGATCGGCCGGGCGGCCGCCTCCCTCGCGGTCGAGCCGCAGCGGTGGGCGGATCGCGGGCCGGCCGAGGTCACCCTTCAGCACCTCAAGCAGCTGTGGCACGTCCTCGTCCGGTTCGGTGCCCCGGCCGAAGGGTGACACCGCCGGGGACCGCTGCCCCTTTTTCGCCCCGGCGGGCGGTCTGCTGACCGCTGCAGGGCTCTCCTCCACGGTGCCCGGAAGCGCTGGGTGAGCTGGGCCGCAGCCCACTGCGGCTAGCGCATATCCGGAATGACCGACACGCGAAGCTGGTTGTGTCCCCCGTAGCGCCGGGACGTAAACCCGTGCCGGCCCAGCAGATCCCCCGAGGCGGGCTCACCCCGGAGCACGTCGTAACGATCGAAAGGGCAACCATCGTGAAGCAGCACTTCACTCGATGGCTCCCGGCCATCGCGAAGACCCCGCACCGCAAGACTGCGCTGACCATCGCCGGCGTGGCCGCTCTCGGCGGCCTGGCAGTCGGCCCCACCGCCATCGCCGCACCGGTCACCACCGGCCCGCACGCCGGCGCCGTCGCCGCCATCGACCTCGCCACCGGCAAGCGGACCGAGACCGACCCGGACACCGGCAAGCAGGTCCAGACCGTCGAGTCCGGCCTCACCACCGGCAGCGACAAGGTCCCGGCGAACAACAGCAACAAGCCGAGCCGGGAGAAGCTCATCCCGCACGGCGTCGAAGGCGCCCAGTCCCGCATCCCGCTCGACGACGCGCAGATGGCCAACGCCAAGGCCATCGTCAAGGCCGCCAAGGACACCGGCGTGGGGGAGCGGGGCGCCGTGATCGGCGTCGCCACCTCACTGCAGGAGTCGAAGCTCTACAACCTGGGCCACCTCGGCGCGTACAACGACCACGACTCGCAGGGCCTGTTCCAGCAGCGCCCGTCGTCCGGTTGGGGTAGCCCCGAGCAGGTCACCGACCCTGACTACGCCGCCAAGGCGTTCTTCACCGGACTGAAGAACGTGGGCGGGTGGCAGGACCTGCCGCTGAGCACCGCGGCGCAGACCGTCCAGGTGTCGGCCTTCCCCTTCGCGTACGCGCAGTGGGAGGAGCAGGCTGCGGACATCGTGCAGCAGCTCTGGTGAGCCCGTTCTAAGGCTCAGCCGAACCGGCCGGTTCCCTTCTCGGGGACCGGCCGGTTCTGTCGTTCCCGCGCCGGATGACGTCGTGCTGAGTTTCCGGCGGAGCTGCGTGCTTTGGGGTGCGTGTCCGTTTGTTGACGTGAGCCGGCGCGGCGAGTGGAACCTTTATGGAGGTCTCCCGGCTCCGGTGACGTCCATGGTGTTCCACCGACAAGGCCGGGGGATTTGCGGCGCCGCCTGGGCCGGGCCGTATGTCCGGTTCGGGCGTGTGACCGGCGGCATCCCGGTGGCGGAATCGTGGCCGGGGTGGGGGCGTTGCACATCCCCGACGGCCGAGGTAGCAGGCCCCCCGCCCCCGCGGGATGCGTGCCGGATGGCCTGGCCCGGAATGATGGCCGGCCTGCGGTCGTTACACATGGTCCCGGCGCCGCGAAGCAGGCGATCCCCCTCGCCCCGCGGCCGAGCCGGACAGAGACTTCCCCCTTTAATCTTTTCAGCGCCTTTCCGTGGTGCTTGCGCGCGATCCCGACCCCCATCGGGTAGCGCGTCGACCCCCGAATGGAGCTTTCTCATGAACACGATGCTGCGTAAGAGCGTTCTTGGTGTTGCTGGTCTGGCTTTCGCCGGTGGCGTGTTCGCCGGCCCGATGAGCGCCCACGCCGCCACCCCGGTGGACGCCAAGCCGGCCGCCGTCGCGGTCGTGCAGGCCGACAAGCCCGACACCAGCAAGCTGATTCCGCATGGTGTGCAGGGCGCCCAGTCCACGATCACCCTGAACGACGAGCAGACGGCGAACGCGAAGGCGATCATCGCCGCGACGAAGAAGGCCGGCCTGCCCGAGCGGGCCGCGGTGATCTCGATCGGCACGTCGCTGCAGGAGTCGAAGCTGGAGAACCTGGGCCACCTCGGCGACAAGAATGACCACGACTCGCTGGGCCTGTTCCAGCAGCGCCCCTCCAGCGGTTGGGGTAGCCCGGAGCAGATCACCGACCCCGAGTACGCGACCACCGCGTTCCTGAAGGGTCTCAAGCAGGTCGACGGCTGGCAGGACATGCCGCTGACGCAGGCGGCGCAGACGGTGCAGGTGTCGGCCTACCCGGACGCCTACGCCCAGTGGGAGCAGCAGGCCGCCGACCTCGTCGCCCAGCACTGGAACAGCTGACCCAACCGAACAGCGTGAACAGCCGACTGGCTGGCACCCCCACGAGGGGTGCCGGCCAGCGGCATATCGAGACGACCCTGTCTACCTCGGTCTAGGCACGTCGCTGCGACCTCGACCCTGGTCTACGTGGGGTAGACGGACTCGTCTGTAAACTGGCAGGACGATCAGAGGAGGAACTGCCGAATGGCCGCCCCGCGTACCCCCGCCGGCTCAGCCCGGGACCGGATCCTGGACACCGCGTTCCGGCTCTTCTACGCGCACGGGCCGCGGGGCGTAGGGGTGGATACGGTGATCGCCGAATCCGGAGTTGCCAAGGCAACCCTGTACAAGCACTTCCCGAGCAAGGACGACCTCGTTCTGGCGTACCTCGACAAGGTCGACCAGGCCTGGTTCGGGGCGCTGCGGGCCGCCGCCCGGGAGGCCGGGGACGAGCCACGTGAACAGCTCGTCGGCATGTTCGACGCGCTCGCCGGTGCCTGCCGCCGCGAGGGCTACCACGGCTGCGCGTTCATCAACACCGCCGCCGAGTCGGCTGCCGGCAGCCCCGTTCACGCCCGTACGGTCGAGCACAAGAACGTGGTCCGGGCGTGGGTGACCGACCTGGCCCGGCGGGCCGGCGCGGCCGACCCGGAACTGCTGGCCCGCCAGCTGACCCTGCTGCTCGACGGCGGGCTGGCCAGCGGGGTGCTCGACGGCGACCCTGCGGTGGCCGAGGCCGCGAAGCGCACCGCCCGCGCCCTGGTCGAC
>JBARAE010000384.1:0-2175 GCA_049791715.1 Micromonospora sp. | reverse complement strand
GGTCTTCTTGTTCGCCTTCGGCTCGGCGACCTGAAGCTCCTCGACCAGCTCGATGATCGCCATCGGAGCGGCGTCACCCTTGCGCGGACCGGTCTTCACGATCCGGGTGTAGCCACCGTTGCGGTTGGCGTACCGGGGCGCGATCTGGTCGAACAGGGCGTAGACCACGTCCTTGTCCTTGACGACGGCCAGCACCCGCCGCCGCGCGGCGAGGTCGCCACGCTTGGCCTTGGTGATCAGCTGCTCGGCGAGCGGACGCAGCCGCCGGGCCTTCGTCTCGGTGGTCTGGATCTTGCCGTGCTGGAACAGCGCGGTGGCCAGGTTGGCCAGCATCAGCCGCTCGTGAGCGGGGCTGCCGCCGAGGCGGGGGCCCTTGGTGGGCGTGGGCATTCTTGGTGCTCCTCAGATGTGGCGGCAGCCGGACTTAGAGCTGCTCGGTCTCGCGGTAGTCGTCGGTGTCGTAGTCGGCCTCACCGAAGGCGTCCACGACGTGCGCCGGGTCGAAGTTCGGGGCCGAGTCCTTCAGCCCCAGACCCATCCCGGCGAGCTTCATCTTGACCTCGTCGATCGACTTCTGACCGAAATTCCGGATGTCGAGGAGGTCGGCCTCGGTACGCCCGATGAGCTCACCAACGGAGTTGATGCCCTCGCGCTTGAGGCAGTTGTAGGAGCGGACGGTGAGGTCCAGCTCCTCGATCGGCAGAGCCAGGTCCGCCGCCAGCTGAGCGTCCTGCGGGGACGGCCCGATGTCGATGCCCTCGGCGGTCTCGTCCAGCTCCCGGGCCAGCCCGAAGAGCTCCACCAGCGTCGAGCCGGCGGAGGCCAGCGCGGTACGCGGGCCCATCGACGGCTTGGTCTCGACGTCGATGATCAGCCGGTCGAAGTCGGTCCGCTGCTCGACGCGGGTCGCCTCGACGCGGTACGTCACCTTGAGCACCGGCGAGTAGATCGAGTCGACCGGGATCCGGCCGATCTCGGCGCCCGCCTGCTTGTTCTGCGCCGCCGTGACGTAGCCGCGACCCCGCTCGACGGTCAGCTCCATGTCGAGCCGGCCCTTGCCGTTCAGGGTGGCGAGCTTCAGGTCCGGGTTGTGCACCGAGACACCGGCCGGGGGCTGGATGTCACCGGCGGTCACGTCGCCCGGGCCCTGCTTGCGCAGGTACATGCTGACCGGCTCGTCGTGCTCGGAGCTGACGCAGAGCTCCTTGATGTTCATGACGAGCTCGACCACGTCCTCCTTGACACCGGGGATCGTGGTGAACTCGTGCAGCACACCGTCGATCTTGATCGAGGTGACCGCCGCGCCGGGGATCGACGACAGCAGCGTACGCCGCAGCGAGTTGCCGAGGGTGTAGCCGAAGCCCGGCTCCAGCGGCTCGATGGTGAACCGGGAGCGGGTCTCGTTGATCGACTCTTCGGAGAGAGACGGTCGCTGGCTGATGAGCATTTCTTCTCTTCTCTTCCGGGGCGCCCGCTATTTGACGCCCACGACACAAACTGTTCCGGTGGCCCGCCCCGGAAGGCGGGCCACCGCAACGAGCCCTTACTTGGAGTAGAGCTCGACGATCAGCTGCTCCTGGACCTGGGTGTCGATCACCTGGCGAGCCGGGAGCGAGTGCACGAGAATCTTCATCTGGCCGGGGATGGCCTCGAGCCACGCCGGAACGGTCTTGGAGCCGGCCTCGGCCTGCGCCACGATGAACGGGGTGAGCTCCTTGCTCTTGCCCCGAACCTCGATGATGTCGTGCTCCTTGACGCGGTACGACGGGATGTCGACCTTCTTGCCGTTCACGGTGAAGTGACCGTGCTTGACCAGCTGGCGGGCCATGTCCCGGGACTTGGCGTAGCCGGCCCGGTAGACCACGTTGTCCAGCCGCGACTCGAGGATCTGCAGCAGGACCTCACCGGTCTTCGCCTTCTTGCCCACGGCCTCCTCGTAGTAGCCGCGGAACTGCTTCTCCAGCACGCCGTAGACACGACGGGCCTTCTGCTTCTCACGGAGCTGGAGCAGGTACTCCGTCTCCTTCGTGCGGCCGCGGCCGTGCTGCCCGGGCGGGAACGGCCGGGACTCGAACGGGCACTTCGGACCATCGCACTTGCTGCCCTTGAGGAACAGCTTCATCTTCTCCCGCCGGCAACGGCGGCAGTCAGCACCGGTGTAACGAGCCATCTCTC
>JBARAE010000383.1:0-2317 GCA_049791715.1 Micromonospora sp. | reverse complement strand
GGCACCGCCTGAGCTGCTGGATTTTCTGCGGCCCAAAGCGACCGGTGGCAGGCTGCCGCAATGGACGGCGTGGTGGGACGAGTCCGATGTCGCGCCGATGTTTCCGGATCCGCAGACCCGGCGTGTTGTCTCGGCCGAGCAGCCGCGCCTGCCGTTGAGCTACTACGAGGAGAAGGTTCCCGTTCCGGACGGCTGGGACAACGCGGCATGTGGGTATCTGCTGTTCGGTCCGCCGTACGAACAAGCCGCGCAGGACGCGCGGGTGGGAACGCGGCTGGGACTTCGACCATGTTCCAGGGCTTCACCTGCATCAACTCGTGGATCCGGACACGGTGACCGCTCGCATCATCGCCATGGCCGATGGATGGTGCTCGCCAGCCGGCTGACCACGCACGCTCATGCCGCTGTGTGCGCACTCGCCTGGAACTGGGCTTCGGCCCGTACCGCTACGGCTCGCCATCGATTCGTCGGTTCCGGTCACAAGTCGGTGACGGTCAGCCAGTCGGCGGAGCGTGGTCGATAGCCGTACCGGTTCATCAGCCCGAGCACGATGGCGGGCATGTGGGCAGCGCCGTAGACGACAGCGACCTCGATGTCCTCCCCATTGCGCTCCTCGTGCAAACGGCAGAGCACGGCCAGCAGCCGATCGTCGCGCTCACCGAGGAAGGCCGCCTCCAGTTTCGGCGACAAGTCGGCGAGCTCCTCCTCTTCCGGCGAGGGCAGGTCGTTCTGCTCCATAGAACGCGACCAGATCATGCGGGTGCCGCCGAACAGCCGCGCCACCACGACGACTGGCAGCACGCACCACATCATCAATCGGTGCGCCAGCGGCACTCGCCGCCAGCCGGCCGCGAACTCCTCCAGGCTGACGTCGGGGCGCACCACCGGAACGCCGAGCGCCGCGTAGTCGATGTCCTGCTCGACCAGCTTCGCCCGTCTGTTGAACCGAAGCACCGTGTAGCTGAGCGTCAGCGCGTCGACCAGCACGGAGCGCCTCCGCCGGCCGCCGCCTACGCCCTCGGCCACTACGACGTCCGCCCGCTTGAGCCGGCTGGTCACTGCCGCATAGAACGCGGGCTTCGCCATGTGGATCATTGGATACAGCACGAACTGGAGCGCTGTCTCACGACGCCGCAGCCGGATAACCGCCGACCGGACTCCGAGATCGGTTACCTCGATGATCTGCACCCGTCCATCCCTCGCGCAACTGGACTGTGGCCGTCATCGTGACAGCGCTTGTCCAGAGCAGGCGACCTCACGTAGGTCTCCGCACCCACCTGGCTGCGAGTCGACCATCCTCATCTGCCGCTGATCGGGCGTCGGTCCCGCCGGACGCTGTGCGCTGTCATGCCGAGAACAGTGCACTCGATCATGCGCGGAGATGTCGCATATTGAGCCCTACGCAGTGTGACGCAGTGGGGTGTCCCTTCGCTGGGAGATCTTTTCCAAGTGTCCACTGGACACCGGACCTTATTCCTGCGCGTCGAGGTCGCGCAGTGCGAAGCGGAGGTGCTCCCACTCTTCGTCGAAGATCACGTGGAGGCAGTGCAGGACCCGCTCCTCGTGTTCGGGTGACCACGCGGTCGGCCGAGGCTCGGCGAGCAGCTCCGGCGTGACGCTCGCGAGGAAGTCCCGCACCATGGCCTGCCGCTCGGCACGCAGATCGAGCACCTCGGCGAGACTCGGCTGCCCCGTGGCAAAGATCGACATATCAAATCCATCCGTCTCGTACTCGGCGTGCGGCTGCCCGAGCGGATGGAAGGGCTGCGGCAGGCGCAGGATCGCCTTGCCGAGCCATGCGTCGGTGGCGAACGCGAGATGGCGCAGGGTCTGCGCGAACGACCACTCGCCATCGATCGAGACGTCGGCGGTGCCCGCGGGCATGGACCCAACCCGGTCGACCGCGGCCGCCCAGGCCCGTTCAAGCGCCGCCCACGCCGTGCGCAGGCCATCGGGATCCTTGGCATGCTTCAGTTCGCGCCCGGGAAACCGCCGGTTGAGTTCGGCCTCGACGAGCGGCACGACGTCGACACCGTTGATGAACAGTGCGCCGTCCGCCAGCCACGGCGCATCGATATCGAGCCCGCACACATCGACGCCGCGCATCACCGCGCCGGCCAGCGTCGACCTGTTGAACCGCGCGCCCCGCAGGTCCCTATCGACGAACGTTGTGACGTCGTCCTGGGCCACGGCGCCCTCCCTCCCGTTGGCGATCGCGGCGATGCTAGCGGGCCGGTCCGACAACGAATGCGCGACGCGGCCAGCCCGAAGTCAACGAGCATCGACCGGTGCAGGGCGACTGACCCGGACCAACTGA
>JBARAE010000382.1:0-4499 GCA_049791715.1 Micromonospora sp. | reverse complement strand
CCGGGACGAGGCGGAGGCACTCTTCCTGGCCGGGCTGCCCGGCCCGGCCGGGGACATGGGGCTCGCCGACGCGGTGGCCACCGCCGAGTTGAAGGTGCTCGCCGCGCTGCCGCCGAGCCTGCGTGACGCGCCGGCCCGCACCGGGCAGCGGTTCCACCTCGACCTGCCGGGCTGGTTCCGGGCGTCGGAACCGCCGCCGTGGCTGGCCGAGCTGGCCCGGGCGGTCTGGCGGGACCGGGTGGTCGAGCTGCGCTACCGGCGCGGCGAGCGCGAGGTGTCCCGCACCGTCCAGCCGTACGGGCTGGTGTTGAAGAGCGCCGTCTGGTACCTGGTCGGCCGGGTCGGCGACGGCTACCGCACGTACCGGGTGGACCGGGTGGTCGGCGTCGTGGTGGGCGAGGCGACCTTCGATCGGGACGAAGGGTTCGACCTGGGCGGCTACTGGCGGGAGCAGGCTGAGGCGTTCCTGCGGAGCATGCTCACCGAGCGGGTCAGCGTCCGGCTCAGCCCCGCCGGCCTGCGCGCGCTTCGCTGGGCGGCGGAGGCTCCCTTCGCGTACGAGGAGGCGGTCGCCGCCGCCGGCGAACCCGACGGGCAGGGGTGGGTGATGACCCGCGTACCCGTCGAGTCCGTGCCGGTGGCGTACGACGTGCTGCTCCGGCTCGGGCCGGAGGTGGAGGTGCTCGACCCGCCGGAACTGCGGGAGCGTTTCGCGGAGGCGGCGCGACGGTCGGCGGCCCTCTACGCGGCGCCGGATCAGCGGTAACCGGTGTCGTCCGCCGGCTTACCCGGCTCGATCACCTCCTCGTGGTAGCGGAAGAAGTGCGGACGGGTGCCGTCGAGGTCGGTGAAGCCGTACACCTGGGCGAGCCCGCCGGCGTCGAGGGACTGGCCGTTCCAGCGGTGCCGGTCGTGGTCGGCGGCGAGGGCGGCCACCGCCCGGCCGACGAAGGCCGGCGTCTCGGAGATGACGAAGTGCGGGTCCTTCGCCGCGCCGTCGCGCCAGGTGGCCTCGGTCACCCCGAAGTGGTCCAGCATCGCCTCGGAACGCAGCCAACCGGGGGTGAGTGCCACCGCGGTACCGCCGTGCGGTGCCAGCTCCTTCGACTGGGCGAAGGCGAGGCGGTTGACCGAGACCTTGGCCAGGTCGTAGAAGACCGACTCGCGGTAGTGGGCGTCGTTGTAGGCCGTGGTGCCGTCACCGACCTCGACGACCAGCCCGCCCAGGTTGCGGATCAGCAGCGGCAGGGCGAAGTGGCTGGTGATGAGGTGCGTGTCGATCGCCAGCCGCAGGGTGCGGAACCCGTTGTCCAGCGGTTGCTCCCACACGGGCTTGTACCAGGTGGTGAACGGGTCGCCGCCCCAGATGTCGTTGACCAGCACGTCCAGGCGGCCCTGCTCGGCGTCGATCCGCTCGGCCAGTGCGCGTACCTGATCGGGGTCCAGATGGTCGACGGCCACCGCGATGCCGGTACCGCCCGCGGCGGTGACCAGCTCCGCGGTCTCCTCGATCGTTTCCGGACGGTCCATCTCCGACCGTCGGTCGCGGGTGGTGCGGCCGGTGGCGTAGACGGTGGCTCCGGCGGCGCCGAGCTGGACCGCGATCTGCCGGCCCGCGCCCCGGGTCGCCCCGGCGACGAGCGCAATCTTTCCTGTCAGCGGTTTCGTCATAACGTCGAGGCTGTCAGCAATACCTGACAACCGAAGTCTGGTTTCCGATGCGATCCCGGTCCGCGATGATGACCGCCATGCACCTGCTGCTCTCCGGGATCGTCGGCTCGGTCGCGTACGGGCTGGCCAGAGCGGGCTCGGACGTGGACCGCATCGGCGTCTTCGCCGCCCCCACGGTCGCCTTCCATGGCCTGCACCCGCCCCGCGAGTCGGTGGTCACCACCGACCCCGACGTCACGCTTCACGAGGCCGCCAAGTACTGCCGCCTCGCCCTGAGCGGCAACCCGACCGCCACCGAGCTGATGTGGCTCCCCGACGACTGCTACGAGACCCGGACGGAGTTCGGCGACCGGCTGATCGCCATCCGGTCGGCGTTCCTCAGCGCGCCCCGGGTCCGCGACGCCTACCTCGGGTACGCCACCCAGCAGCTCCGCAGGCTCACCACCCGCGGCGCCGACACCGACGGCTCCCGGTCGCGGCGCGCCGAGCGGGAGTCGTCGCAGGTCGGCGGCAGCCGCCACTCGGCCAAGCACGCCCGGCACCTGGCCCGGCTGCTGCACCAGGGCCGCGTGCTCTACGCCACCGGGGTGCTGGAGATCCGGCTGGCCGACCCGGAATGGTTCCGGGCCTTCGGCGAACGGGTCGCCGGCGGCGCGCTGGACGAGGCGAAGGCGCTCGTCGCCGCCGCCGAGCGGGACTTCGACCGGATCCGCACCCCGCTGCCGGAACGGCCGGACGAGGAGACCGTCGAACGCTGGCTGCTCGACGTCCGCGCCGCCCATCTGCCACCGGAGCTGACCCGGCGCTGATCCACCGCCGGAGGACCTCAGTCGACGAGCCGGACCCGGACCCGGCGGTTGGCGCGCCCCTTGCTCTCCACCTTGACCACCTGGACCTTGCCGATCTGCGCGGTCGAGGCGACGTGGGTGCCACCGTCGGCCTGCACGTCCAACCCGACGATGTCGACGATCCGGACCTCCTGCTCGTCCGGCGGGATCAGGTTGGACTGCGTACGGATGATGTCCGGCAGCGCCAACGCCTCCTGGCGCGGCAGCACCCGGACGGCGACCGCCCGGTCGGCGGCCACCTCGGCGTTGACCAGCTCCTCGATCCGGCTCTTGAAGTCCGGCGGCACCTCGGGCAGGTTGAAGTCCATCCGGGCCTCGCCGGGCTCCATGTTGCCGCCGGTGACCAGCGCCCCGAAGTCGCGGAACACCACGCCGCAGAGCACGTGCAGGCCGGAATGCGTACGCATCAGCCGGGTCCGCCGGTCGTCCGCCACCGCGCCCGTGACCGTCGTCCCGGGCGGCGGCACCGGGTCACCCTCGGCGGGGATCAGATAGAGGTCGTCGCCCTTGCGGGTGCCGACGATCCGGGTTTGCACCCCCTGCCAGAGCAGCACTCCGTGGTCCGGCGGCTGCCCGCCGCCGCCCGGGTAGAAGGCCGACCGGTCCAGCACGATGCCCTGCTCGGGATCGGCCGCCAGCACCGTGCACTCCCACTCGCGCAGCGTCGGGTCCGCGAGGTCGAGGCGGTGTGTACGGCCGTGATGTGTGACGCCCATGACAGGCGACGTTACCCGTTGAGGAACGCCGAGATCCGCTCCCGTAGGTCGGCGCGTTCGGACCAGAGCACGCCCGGACGGTCGTACACGTGCAGGGTGGCGTGCGGCAGCGCGGCGGCCAGTTCCTCGGCGACGGCCGCCGGGTGCAGGTCGTCACCGGCGCAGCCGATCACCAGCGCCGGTGCGGTGACCCCGGCGAGCGCGGTGGCCGCCCGCAGCGGCGCCTGCTCCGGCAGACTGGCCAGCCCGGGCGCGAGCCCGTCCCGGAGCAGTTGGTCGAGCCGCTGCCGCAGGTACGCCCACCCGGCCGGGGTGTTCCGCACGGAGGGCGGCAGTTCCATCGACACGACGTCGGCGACGGTGGATGCGTCCCCGCTCTCCACCGCGTCGAGCAGGTTGGACAGTCGGGTCCGGGCCACCTCGCCGCGCGGCTTGTCGAGCACGGCGGGCAGGAAGAAGACGAGCTTCTCGAAGCGGTCGGGGCTCTCCACCAGGAGCCGGCAGAGAGCGCCGGCGCCGAGGCTGGCGCCGAAGGCGCGGGTGGCGCCGCCGAGGTCGGCGATGGCCCGCAGGTCGCGGGCGAGGTCCAGATAGGTCCACGGACCGGGCGGCGAGTCGGAGCGGCCGTGCCCGCGGAACTGGAAGAAGATCTTGCGGCCGGTCACCGCGCTGCCGAACGGGCGGGTGGTCGCGATCCCGTTGCCCAGCCCGTGAGCGAAGACGGTGACCGGGTCACCGGTGCCGGTGACCAGCCGTTCCAGGCGGACGCCGTGCGGGGTGGCGACCAGCTCGGTCTCCGGCTCGGGAAGCGCGGGCCGGCCGGTGCGCGGGCCGCCCGGGCCGGGACCCCAGGTGCGGGGACCGCCGTCCGGTGGCGGGGGCCAGCGGAAACCCCTCACCAGAAGCCTTTGCCGTCGTGCAGGTCGCGCAGCCCGGGCCGGACGTCCAGCCAGTAGATCAGCCCCGCCGCGATGCCGATCAGTCCGAAGATGCTCAGCACGCCGAAGCCGAGCAGCGTGAGAAGCAGGCAGACGGCGAGGATGGCGATCCAGCCGCCCTTGGGGAGCGTGCCGATCGCGGGGAACGCGTCCGAGCGCTGGGTGAGGGCATGCACCAGTGCGATGCCCTCCAGGACCAGTGCGAACAGCAGCAGGAGACGGTCGATCCAGAACGTGACGTCGTCATAGAAGATCGGCGCGGCGTAGGCCATGACGGCAAGCTTATGCCGACGACCCCGGATACGTCCGACAGGACGCTTCCGGGG
>JBARAE010000381.1:0-26139 GCA_049791715.1 Micromonospora sp. | reverse complement strand
GGCCCGATCCGCCCCGCCCGCACCGCCGCCACGAGCGCCGCCCCGGCGGCCACCGGCTCGGCGGCGGGCACGACGCTGAGGCCGTACGGGAGGACGTGGGCCTTGATCCGGACCCACGCCGGGTTCGTGGTCACCGCCCCGCCGAACAGGGTCACCGCCGGGGCGGTGGTCCACCCGGTGAGCCGGCGCTGCTCCTGCAGCAGCCACCGGGTCTGCAGGCACAAGCCTTCGAGCATCGCCCTGGCGACCTCGGCCGGAGTGTGCCGGGGCGTCCGCCCGAGCACCCGCAGCCGGGCCGACGGGTCGGGCTCGGGGGCCTGCCGCCCGGCGAGGTACGGCAGCACGATGACGTCACTCGGCCGATCGGCGGACTCGATCACCTGGCGGAACAGGTCCGCTTCCGAGACCCCGCCGGATTCGTGCTCCAGCCACCAGCCGATGGTGGCTCCGGCGCTCGACGACCCGGCGAGGATCGCCGGGTGCCGGCCACCGACCGTGACAACCGTGCTCATGCCGGCCCGGCCGACCGCCACCGGGTCCGGCGGGCCGGCGGCGACGGAGAGGACCGCCTCGGCCGTACCGAGGGAGTCCGCCACGTCACCGGGCTCGCGGACGCCGCAGGCGTACGCCCCGACGGCGTGGTCGTGACCCGCCACCACCACCGGGGTGTCCGCGCGCAGCCCGCAGGACGTGAAGTCCGATTCCCGGACCTGGCCGGCCACCTGGTCCGGCGCCAGGACGGCGGGTAGCTGCGCCGGACGCAGCCCCACCTCGGCCAGCAGGTCCGCGTCGAAGGCGTCGGGCAGTGGCCCGGCCGGCCCGGGCAGGCGGTAGGCCATGGTCCGCCCGGCCAGCGTGTGGTCGGTCGTCAGCCGGCCGGTGAGCAGACGGCAGGCCAGGTCCGCCGCGCCGGCCCAGGAGGCCATCGCCGTCCACTCGTCCGGTCGGTGGGCGCGCAGCCACGCCCAGGTGGCGAGCGGGACCTTCGCGCTCGGCCGTACCCCCGTCGCCTCGACCAGCCAGGTCCAGCCGAGCCGACGGGACAGGGCTTCCGCCTCCGCCCCGGCCCGCTGGCTGTCCCACCGCAGCCACGGGCCGAGCGGCGTGCCGGACGCGTCGAGCGGCACGCCGGTCTCGGCCATCGAGGCGATCCCGACGGTGTCCGGCGGCGGCGATCCGGCCAGCACCCGGCGCAGCAGCGTACGCAGCACGGGTTTGAGGTCACGCGGTTCCGGGGTCGGTGCGGAGGCCACCGCGAGCAGCCGGACGTCCGACGTGTCGATGGCCACCAGGGCGACCTTGGTGTTGGTCGTTCCGATGTCGATGCCCAGGCTCAGACAGGCCGCCGACTCCGGCTTGCCGAGGTGACGCTGGGCGCCGCTCACCCAGCCATTATGTTCATCCCCGAACGGATCCTTCAATCGCATGTTCGTCAATTGACAAGGCGTCGACGGACGCCTTTGATGAAACCGTGCGCTACACCCAGGCACCCGAGCGCCGCCGGGAACTGGTGCGCCGCGTGGCCCAGGCCGGGTA
The DNA here is from genome assembly GCA_049791715.1 of Micromonospora sp. Lineage (GTDB taxonomy): Bacteria > Actinomycetota > Actinomycetes > Mycobacteriales > Micromonosporaceae > Micromonospora. The sequence continues at coordinate 24,603 of JBARAE010000381.1, read as the reverse complement.
TCTCTCGTCGGCTGCGGCGGCCGCCGCGCTAGGTGTGTCCGAAATGACCATTCGCCGTGACCTGAGTCAGCTCGCCGCCCAGGGGCTCGTCAACCGGGTCGCCGGCGGCGCGAGCACTCCGGCGCCGGCCGCCGGGGTGCCGTTCGAGCAGCGGCGCGACGCCGCGACGGCGGAGAAGGAGGCAGTCGCGCGGGCGGGGGTCGGTCTGATCCCCGCCGACGCGGTGGTAGCCCTCGACGCGGGCACCACCGTCGCGGCCCTCGCCGGCCGGCTGCCCGGCGGCGTCACGGTGGTCACGCACTCCCTTCCGGTCATCGTGGCCTGCACCGAACGCGAGGACATCGAACTCATCGCCCTCGGCGGTGCGTACCACGGTCCGACCCGCTCCTTCACCGGTCCGGTCACCCGTACCAGCCTGGAAGATCTCGCCGTGGACGTCGCCGTGCTCTCCGCGACCGCGGCGGGGCCGGCGGGCCTCTACTCGGCGAACGCCTCGGACGCGGACACCAAGCGGGCGATGGCCCGCATCGCCCGCCGCGTGATCCTCCTGCTCGACCACGGCAAGCTCGAGGAGCGCGCACCCATGCGGTTCCTGGACCTCAGCGCGGTCGACGTGGCGGTCATCGACGGGGGAGCGAACGCAGAGCAGGTGGCGCTGCTTCGCGCCCGGTGCCGAGAGGTGGTGGTCGCGCCGCTGCCCGGGGCCCTGGTGCCCCGGCCCGGCGCGGGCCAGACTCCCGCTGTGGCGGCGGGCGACCGATGATGACCGGCCCCTGGCTGGGCGTGGTGGCGGACGATCTCACCGGAGCCTGCGACGTGGCGGATGCGGTCAGCGAGCAGGGCGCCGCCGCGATCGTCGTCGTGGGTATACCCGACCGGCCGCCGCCCGCGTGTGACTGCGCCGTCGTCGCGCTGAAGTCCCGCACCGCCCCGCCCACCCGAGCCGTCGCCGAGTCGGTCGCCGCCGCGACCTGGCTGGCCGAGGCGGGCTGCACCAGCCTCTATCAGAAGTACTGCTCGACGTTCGACTCCACGGACGAGGGGAACATCGGCCCGGTGGCGGACGGGCTGCGCGACCTCGTCGCCGAGCGGGACGACGGGCGGCTCCCGGCCGTCAGCGTCGGAACACCGGCGACCCCGCGCGTCGGTCGGACCGTCTACCAGGGACACCTCTTCGTCGGACGCCAACTCCTGTCGGAATCGCCGCTCCGCGACCATCCGCTCACCCCGATGCGCGATGCCGATCTCGTCCGGGTGCTCTCCCGCCAGACGGAGGCACCCGTCGCGCTCGTTCCGTGGGCCACCGTCGTCGGCGGACCGGACCAAATCGGCGACGCGATCGACGCGGCCCGCCGGGACGGTGCCGCGCACATCCTCGTGGATGCGCTCACCGACGAGGACCTGGACACGATCGCGGCCGCAGTCCTGCGCATGGCGGGCCCTCGACCGGTGTTGGGGGGCGGCGCCGGACTCGGGGCCGCGCTGGTGCGGGCTCGACGAGCCACCGCGCCGGCGGGGGAGGGCGCCGCACGGGCGGTTCCGGCGGTTCCGGCCGGCCGGCGTCTCATCCTGTCCGGGAGTTGCTCGGCGAGGACCCGGGAACAGGTCGCGCGGTTTCCCGGTCCGCACGTCGCCCTCTCCCCGATGGACCTCGCGGCCGACTTCACCCGCACCGTGGGTGCCGTCCTGACTGCCGCGGACGCGGCGTTTCGGGAAGGCGGCGATCCGGTGCTCGTCTCGTCCTCCGCCGACCCGGCCGAGGTCGCGCGCTACGAGTGCAGCCTGGGTCCGGGCCACTCTGCGGCGCTGGTGGAAGGGGCGATCGCCGAGGTTGCGTCCGGTGCGGTCGCGGCGCTCGGCATCCGCCGCCTGCTGGTTGCCGGCGGGGAGACAGCGGGCGCGGTGGTGGGTGCACTCGGGCTCACCACGCTGCGGGTGGGGCCGGCGGTAGGCCCCGGTCTGCCCTGGATGGTCCCCGATCCCGGGGCTCGGTTGGCGCTGCTGCTCAAGTCGGGAAACTTCGGCGACCCGGATCTCTTCACCACGGCCTGGCAGTTCTGCCCCTGACCGGCCGGCTCCGACTTCTCACCGAACGGGCCGCAGGACCCCTGGTTTCCCGGAGGGTCGGTTACTCGGGCGCACGGCAGGCCGGCAGCAGCTCACAGCACTGACCCCCGCCGCACCCGACGATGGATGCGGCCTCGCCCTGGCATGGTTGAGGCATGTGCAGGAATATCCGCGTACTCCACAACTTCGAACCGCCTGCGACCGACGACGAGATCGAGGCTGCCGCCATCCAATACGTTCGCAAGGTCAGCGGCACGACACGGCCGTCCGCGGCCAACGAGGAGGCGTTCGGGGAGGCGATCCGGGCTGTCACGGAGGCCACCCGAGCCCTGCTGGACAGCCTCGTGACGAAGGCGCCTCCCCGTGACCGCGAGGTGGAGGCCGCAAAGGCCAAGGCGCGGGCGGCCGAACGGTACGGCCTCCGAGGGGCAGCCACGGGCTGACGGCGCCCGATCTGGCCACGCTCTGGATGGGGCTTCCGGCTCGGTGACCTCTTCGGCGGCCCGGAAGAGGCCACCGAGCGGCGTCTTACGCAAGCGGAAGAGCGCCTCTTTCCCGAGGCGGCGAAGCGACGGTGCGACGCGGGCGCGTACGCCTCGCCGTCGGACCGCTGGCCCTGCATTCTGTGCTCACACAAACGCGCAGTAGACGATCCGTCGCAGGAGGAAGCATGAGCACCATCGAAGCGCGAGGCCCGGTGAAGGCCGCCATCACCGTGTCACTGGACGGCTACGTCACCGGTCCCGACGATCGCGAGAGCCAGGGGCTCGGCATCGGCGGCGAGCGGCTCCACTACTGGGTGATGGGCGGTCCGTGGACCTACGAGACCGAGCGCGAACCCGGCGCCGGCATGTCCGACGCGGACCGGGCGTACTACGACGCGCTGCTCGAGGGGACGAGCGCTGGCCTGTGCGGCCGGGGCATGTACGACAGCGCCGGCGCCTGGGGCGGCCGGAATCCGTTCGGAGGGACCATGGTCGTGCTCACCCACCGCACCGCGGACCAGCCCGACCCGAGCACCGGTTTCCTCATGGTCAACGGGTTCGCGGAGGCGCTGGCGGCGGCCCGGCAGGCGGCCGGCGGCAGCGGCGTCGCCATCGGCGGGGGCGCTGACATCATCCGGCAGGCGCTCACGGCGGGGGTGGTCGACGAACTGGGCATCACCACGGCTCCGGTCGTGCTGGGCCGGGGGAAGCGGCTCTTCGAGGGCTTCGACCGCGACATCGACCTCGAGATCCTTTCGTGCCACCGCTCGCCGTACGCCGTTCATGTGCGCTACGCCGTCGTGCGCTGATCCCGTCGTGGCGGGGGCCAGCCGCAGGGGCGCGCCCGCCCACGCACTCGTCAATGCTCGTTCGGCGAGGACACGACATGGGCCGTGCGGTGGATCGCGGAAAGTCCGAGCCAGACCGCGGCCGGTGTGGCAACGAGCGTCACCGCGAGAAGCGCAGGGTTGATCGTGGCGTCGTTGGCGAGCAGGAGCATGACCGGTCCCTGGACTGCTGCGGTGCAACAGCCGATCCATCCGAGCATCCACCGCATCCTGTGCCGCGAGCGGTCGTCCGGAGGGAGCAGGACGGCGCAGCCGAGCAGGGTGAGCAGTGCCACGACGACCAGGACGACGCGTTGCGCGACCGACTCCCACCCGGCCAGTCGCAGCGATCCCGACACGAAAGCCCAGAACAGCATGGCGCCTGCGAACAGGACGAAGGTGATCACCGTGAGAACGCGCGACCACCGTCGACGCGGTGGGCGCGGCCCGGCGTCCAGCAGTGGCGACCAGCGGCGACTGACATAGTCGGCGAACAGCAGCGCGAGCGCGATGCCGAAGACGGCGAAGCCGCCGTAGACGAGGGCGAACACCCATCCGGTCAGGTTGCCCTCTCCGCCGGATCGCACGGTGCCCTCGAGGAGCGCTTGGAGCAGGGCCCCGATCGGGAGGCCGAGTGCGATCGGGGCGAGCGCGCCGGTCGCTGCGGCTGCAGGGATGACCAGGGTCCACCAGGGCAGCCGCTGCCCCCAGCGCCCGGTGAGTGCGAGGACGACGACCACGCCGATCGCGGCCAGGACGACCGTGATGGCGTTGCCGATCTCCATCCGGGCGTCCTGCATGTGACCGGGGCCGGAACCGGGGACCATCCCGATCTGCGAACCGCCCAGCCACAGCAGCTTCAACACCGTGTACGGCAGCAGCGCAGCCACGGCCAGGACGGCGACTCCCCGTCGTGCGAGGACTGGCAGAATACCGCCGCCCTTGTGTTCACGCTGAGCGCTCATCGGCCGTGACTTCCTTCCTGGATTGTCGACTGGAACGCGAGGCGCAGCAGTGACGTCGTCGTGATCCCTGTCGGGAACGTCGTGGCGCATCAGGGTGGTGCACATAGGCCATCCGGGCCGCGGCCTCGGGCTTCGCGGTCATGCTGACGGGTGGGGTTTGGTTGGTCGATCGTTGCCGGCCTGGGGTTCTTCCAGCCGCCGGGCGATCTGTTCGATGGCGAGGAGATCGTCGGAGGCGAGCCGGTCGATGAAGTGGCGTCGTACCGACTCGACGTGCGCCGGTGCGGCGTTTTCGAGTGCGCCCAGACCTTCCGCGGTGAGCGCGAGGAAGCAGCCTCTGCCGTCGGTCGGGTCGGGTGTGCGTCTCAGGAGACCGCGTGCCTCCATCCGGGTCGCGTGTCGGGACAGCCGGCTGCGTGACCAGCCCATCTTGTCGGCCTGTTCTCCCAGGCTGCTGGTGTGGTCGGGCCGCTCCGACAGGGTGCTCAGCACCTCGTAGTCGGGTTCGGAGAGCCCGATCGCGGCCAGATCGCGCGCCGTGCCGGCCTGAACGGCGACCACTATGCGCAGGAACGCCCGCCACGCCCTCTCCTCGTCGGAGTTCAACCACCGTACGGTCCCGGTCGGACCTTTCGTTGACATGTAATCAACCTAGCACCTACACTTCGTTTCCATGTTAACGAAACCGATTCGAGTCCTTGTGCTGGTGTGCAGCACCCGCCCAGGCGCCCTCGGCCCCCTGGTTGGACAGTGGCTGACCGAAGCGATCAGCCCTCGTGCCGGGGAGCTCGGCGTCGAGCTCGTACCGGTAGCCCTCGGCGATCTGAACCTGCCGTTCCTCGACGAGGAGGAACATCCGTCGTCGGGTGTCTACCAGCATGAGCACACACGTCGGTGGAGCGCGATCGTCGACGCGGCGGACGGGTTCATCGCGGTCACGCCCGAGTACAACTACGGGATGCCGGCGACGCTGAAGAACGCGCTGGACTACCTCAGCCGCGAATGGGCGTGGAAGCCGATCGGTTTCGTCAGCTATGGCCACACGTCGGCGGGCACCCGATCGGTTCAGCACGCCAAGCAGGTGGTGACGACGCTGCGCCTGGTTCCGTTGGGGGCCACGGTCGCGATGCGCATCGGGGATGCAATGGAGAGTGGGCGGCTGCGGTCCGACGCGGTCCGCGACACGGCGGCCGTCGGGCTGCTGGACGAACTGGTCCGGGTCGCCCACGCCCTACGGCCACTGCGCGAACGCGCACGAGCCGGGACGCTGTCCGGACCGTTGCCAGGGTCCTACGCGAGACGGCTGAACCCCGACGACGCGCCCGAGGTCACTGTGCTGCAGCGGTGCTGCTGGGTGGACGAGGCCGTAGCCAATGACACCATGGCCATACCGGCCCTGCACGAGTCGCTGGAGGAGGTACGCGACTGGCTGGCGACCTGGCGCACCACGGGCATCTGGCTGGACGGCCGACTGCTGGGCATGGTGCGGGGCCGTCGGGTCGACACCGACTGGCACGTGGGCCGGCTCGCCGTCGTGCCCGACCTGCGAGGTCAGGGGCTGGGTCGGTGGCTTCTACGCACCGCCGAAGCCGGCGCCGAACCGGATTGTCGCCGCATCCTGCTGTTCACCGGCGCGAAAAGCCTGCGGAACATCGACCTTTACCACAGCGAGGGATATCAGTCGTCGCCACCGGCCGGCCCTGACGGAACCACCTGCCTCACCAAGGACATATCAGTCAGGTAGCGCTGACGTTGCCGGGGACGACCGAACCACATTTGTCGGATTCCTTCAGCAATCGGCACATGGAGGCCCCACCCGGTCCGCAAGAGGTCCACGGAGGCGCAGGCGAGTGGTGAGAGATGCCGAGAGACGTTTACTCGGTTTCGTCCGGACCGACCACACGGGCGCATTCGAGCGCCCGACCCCCGGATGTGCCCGGCGCGGGCTAACCGCTCCGGGCCGGGGGTCAGCGCCGGTCGAGCTCCGCCTCCAGCCGTCGGACGAGCGTCTTGCGTGCCTTGCCGGCACGCTCGGACCGTAGCGCCGTCTTGAGCTGACCGGTGTCCAGGTCGGGGACGCGCTTGACCGCCTCGGTGACCCGCAGGGCCAACAGCTGGCCGACCTTCGTGGTGTCGCGGCGCGCGCGGCTGGCCGGACCGGTGTTGGCGACGTACTGGCGGCCGGTCCTCGACGCTCTTCTCTTCTTCACGTCGGTGGCTCGGCGCTGTTCGTCGGAGAGCTGTTCCCAGGCCCGCTTGGGCAGGTAGCGGCTCGTTTCGGCGCCCCTGCGCGCCCGCTCATCCCCCTGCCTGGTCTGCCATTCCTCGGCACCCCAACGCTGCAGGGACCGTTGCCGCTCGTCCTTCGGGCCCTGGTAGCCCCCGCCGCGCTTCTGGTACTCCTTCGTGAGCAGCTGCGACTTGCGCGCCGACCACTGTCCCGGCCGTCCGCCCCGGTCGGATGCCTGGATCTCGTCCTTGAGCTGTTTCCTCAGCTCCGGGTCCGTGTACTGAGCCATACGGGGAGCTTCCCGGGGCTGCTCGTCGTATGCCTCCGGCACGGTTACCTGGTGTGTCGGTATCGGTCGGCTTGGCCCGTGCCCGTTCGGCCTGCGTTTGGGCAATCAAGCTGGTGACTACCGCGGGGTGCGCTCCGGCGTCGAGGGCTGCTCGGTATTGCCCGAGGTGCGAGCCGTGGCACCTACGCCGCGCGGATCAGGGGGCCGCCTCCACCGCCTGGCGTTGGGTGCCGAGGTGCTCGATGCCCAGTTCCATCACGTCCCCAGGGCGCAGCCAGATCGGGGGATTGAAGCCCATGCCGACGCCGGGAGGGGTGCCGGTGTTGATGAGGTCGCCGGGCTCGAGGACCATGAACTGGCTCAGGTAATGAACCAGGTAGGCGACCCCGAACAGCATGGTCGCCGTGGACCCCGTCTGGCGGCGCACCCCGTTGACGTCGAGCCACATGTCCAGCTTGCTGACGTCCTCGATCTCATCCGGAGTGACGAGGTACGGGCCGCAGGGATTGAACGTCTCCGCCGACTTTCCCTTGACCCACTGGCCGCCACGCTCCATCTGGAAGGCGCGCTCGCTCACGTCGTTGACCAGCACGTAGCCGGCGATCGCCGAGGCCGCCTCCTGCTCGTCGGCGAGGTAGCGGCACCGCCGCCCGACCACGATTCCGAGTTCCACCTCCCAGTCGGGTTTGGTGGAACCGCGGGGGATGAGCACCGTGTCGTTCGGTCCGACCAGCGTGTTGGGGGCCTTGTTGAACACGATCGGCTCGTCCGGGACCGCCTGGCCGGTCTCGGCGGCGTGGTCGCTGTAGTTGAGCCCGATGCAGAGGATCTGGTGCGGTCGCGCGATCGGAGCCCCGAGCCGCTGGTCGCCGACGATGCTGATCGCCCCGGTACGGCGGCGTTCGGCAACGGCATCGGCCATCTGCGACGGTCCACCGCTGGCGAAGAACTGCTCGTCGAAGTCCGGCACGATGTCGGAGACGTCGATGTAGGTGTCGTCGTCCACGCGGACGGCGGGCTTTTCCTGTCCGGCCGGGCCGAGACGCATGAGCTGCACGAGGTACTCCCGATCTTTGGTAGGAGCGGTTGTGGTTACGGGCTGAAGCGGAACTCGGTGGCCGACCGGTACACCTCGCCGGGGCGCAGCACGATCGACGGGAAGTGCGGCGTGTTGGGGGAGTTGGAGAAGTGTTCGGTCTCGATGGCCAGCCCGTCGCCCTGCCGATACGCGCGGCCACCGGTCCCGACCAGGGTCCCGTCGAGGAAGTTGCCCGAGTAGAAGTCGATGCCCGGTTCGGTGGTCCACACCTCGACACACCGGCCGCTGCCGGGCTCGTGCAGCCGGGCGGCCCGGACCAGCCGCCCCTCGGACCCGGCCGGCCGGTCGAGGGCGTAGTTGTGGTCGTACCCGCGGGCGACGACCAGTTGCGCGAAGCCGCACCGGATCCGCTCGCCGAGGCGGTGTGGCGTGGTGAAGTCCATCGGCGTGCCGGCCACGGGGGCCAGCTCACCGGTCGGGATGAGGTCCGGCCGCAGCGGCAGGTAATGGTCCGCCCAGATCTGCACCTCGTGGTCGAGCACGCTGCCCGAGCCCTCGCCGGCGAGGTTGAGGTACGAGTGGTTGGTCAGGTTGACCACGGTCGTCCGGTCGGTGGTGGCCCGGTACGCGAACCCCAGCGTGTTGCTGTCGGCCGCTAGGTGGTAGGTCACCTCGGTGTGCAGGGTGCCCGGAAACCCCTCATCACCGTCCAGGCTGACGTACGTCAGTCGCAGCGAGGCGCCGGACGCGTCCGCTGACGGGTGCGCGGCCCACACCTTCGTGTGGAAGCCGTGGGTGCCGCCGTGCACGCTGCTGGGCGGGTCGTTCACCGGTACCGCGTACGTCACGCCGTCGAGGTCGAAGCGTCCGTCGGCGATGCGGTTGGCGACGCGGCCGATGATGGCGCCGAAGTAGGGGCTGCGCTCGACGTAGTCGTCCAGTCGCCCGAAACCCAGGGCCACGTTGCGGACCTCGCCGCGCCGATCAGGGACCTCGATGGTCTGGAGGATCCCGCCGTACGTCAGGACGGTGACGGCCATGCCGAGCGGGTTGGTGAGCCGGTAGGCGGCCACGGTTCGCCCGTCCGGCAACGTGCCGAAGGGGCTGGCCGTCGGCGCGGCGGGGAGGGGCACCCTCACGCACTCCTTCGTGGCTGGACTGTCGGTGACCACCGGCGGGGACTCACCCGGGCAGGGCGGCGGGGAGGGACCAGCCCCCGGACTGCGCGGCTTCGCGCACCCGCTCGGCCGTGACGTCGGGGTTGATGGTGTGCCGGGACGTCACCTTCAGGCCGGACACCAGGGCCGCGTAGCGGTTGGCGTCCGCCAGCGGCAGGCCGCGCGCGGTGGCCACCACCAGCCCGGCCAGATGGGCGTCGCCCGCGCCCGCGGTGCTGGCCACCTCGACATCGAGGGCGGTCGCGTGGGAGACCTCCCGCCCGTCCCAGGCCCAGCTGCCTCGCCGGCCGGCCGTCATGACCAGGGACAGCCCGGGGTTCACCGACCGCAGGCGCAGCAGCAGGGCCGCCAGGACGTCCGCGGGGGAGACGCCTTCCGCCGGCGTACCCGCCAGCGCCGCCGCCTCGTCCAGGTTCACCGCCAAGAGGTCGACCTTGGTGAGCAGCCCGGTGTCGAGCACTCGGTCCCACTCCTGTGACACGAACGTCGCCACGCGGCGGAAGCCGGCGTCGGTCGCGCGGTCGAGCAGCGCGGCGCGCGCCTCCAGCGGTACCTCCGGCAGGGCGACCGCAATCCCGCTGTTGTGGTGGTCGGCAAAGACGCGGTCGGCACGGCGGATGTCGTCGGGCCCGACGCAGTCGCTCGCGGAGCCGGCGGTGGTGATGTTGCCGCCGTCGCCGTCCGGATAGAGGAAGCACACCGAGAACAAGGTGGGGCGGGGCGCCACCGTGACGAAGGAGGTGTCCATGCCCACCGCCCGCATCTCCGCCACGGCATCGCGGCCGGGGGCGTCGTCACCGACCTTGCCGATGGGAACGACCCGGACGCCGCTGCCCAGCAGCCGTTGCACGTAATGGCAGACGATGTGCTGCTTGCAGTAGTCCCGCTGATCCAGCAGGGTCGCCGCGCGGCTCTCCTCCCGGCCCAGCGTCCGGTCGCCGTGCAGCGCCAGGAACATGCCCGAACCGATGCCGCCGGTCGCCACCACGACGTCGTACGGGGCGCTCATGGCGCGATGCCGAGGTCCCACTCGGGGTGCTCGCTGACCGGGTGCCGCGCGGTGTCCATCGTGGCGGTCAGCAGCGTGTCCGGGTGCTCCTGGAGCAGGGTCATCGGGTATTCCGGGGTGACCGGGCTGAACAACGCCACCCGCAGCGCCGTCTGCTTCCACGCGCCGGTGTCGCTGAACAGGCGGATCCGCTTCGCGCTGAGGATCTCGCTCAGCCCGAGCGTGACCGACATCGGCGGGACGAACTGGTAGGCGCCGCCGAAGGTGCGCTGGGCGAGCGCGATGACCGTGTCCAGGTTGTTGTCCTGCACCCGAGCCGTCGACGCCCGCAGCTGCTCCACGGTCACCGGGCTGTACGGGTGCCGGCGGGCCTGGTTGTAGGCGACATGACCGTCCTGGCCCCAACCCCCGTACACCAGGTCGGCCGGCCGCACCGCCAGGTTGTGGGAGATCTCGTGCACGGAGCTCGGCTCCGGCCAGTGCCGCTGGTGCTCGGGCACGGTCAGCTCCGGGGCGATCGGTCCGTAGAACTCGCGCTCCATAAAGCCCCGGAAGCTGTACGGATGGCTGCGCGGCAGCGGCTTGCCCTCCCAGTCGAGGCACTCGTCCATGTGGAACACCTCGACGTGGGAGAGGTTCACCCGCTCGGCGTTGACCAGTGTGGTGAACGGCTCGTACCAGCAGCTCGGCCCGCAGGGCACGATGACCCGGAAGGTGCGGCCCTGTCGCGCGCTGCGCTCGATCTCCTCGACCAGCTCGCGGGCCATCAGCGCACCCATCTCCGCACTTTCGCTGCACAGTCGCAGCGGAATCCGGCGCTCGGGATGATCGACGAGGTCGGCGGCCGGTACGCGGCACCACCGCAGCAGGTCGGCGGCGGGTACGGGGGCGTTCATCAGTTCACCTCCGGCAGCCACCGGCGCTGGGCCTCGATCATCTCGTCGCACATCGCGCGGATCTGGTCCAGGCTCAGCAGCGCGGACGTGAGCCGGTCCAGCGCGACGGCCGAGTAGACGAGGTCGCGGGAGCGCTGCTGGTACGCCGCCACGACGGTGTGCTGGTAGCCGACCGAGGCCAGGTTGATGCCGGCGCACGGGGCGGGCAGGTCACCGACGAACGTCGGCTGGACGCCGTTCTGGTCGACCAGGCAGGGCACCTCGACGCAACATCCGTCCGGCAGGTTGGTGATCAGGCCGGTGTTGGGCACGTTGCCGTAGATGACGCGCGGCGTGTTCGTCAGCACCGAGTCGACGATCCGCGCCGCGTACTCCTCGCTGACGGCGAGCGTGCCCGCGGCGAAGTCGTCGGCCAGCCGCTCCAGCTCGGCCTCGTTGTTGCCCCGGGTGATCTCCAGGTAGTCCCACCGTTCGGGCAGCAGCGCCGCGACGTCCTCCGGGGTACGGCGGAAGTGCGGGTAGTACTCGGACGCGTGGTGGCTGGACTCGGTCTGGAAGTACCCGGTGAGGTTCATGATCGCGGTGCGGACGCCCTCCCGCCCGCCGGCGTACCACTCGTCCAGCTCGCGTGCCGGCTTCCGCTCTCCGCGGTGGTACGCGTTGACCGCGGTCCGCAGCTCGGGCATCACGTCGCGGCCGCGGTGCTGGAAGTCCAGCATCCACGCCTGGTGGTTGATGCCGGCCGCCCGGAACGACCATTCGCCCGGCTCGAAGCCCATGATGCTGGCGAGCTCGTCGGCGGTGTGCTGCACCGAGTGGCAGAGCCCGGTGATCCGTACCCCGGCCGTGGCGGCGAACCAGCAGTTGATGGACATGGGGTTGGCGTAGTTCAGCAGGAGCGCATCTGGGCACAGCTCCCGCATGTCGGTGACGATCTCGTCGAGCGCCGTCATGGAGCGCAGTCCCCGGAACACCCCGCCCGGGCCCAGCGTGTCGCCGACCGTCTGGTCGATGCCGTACCGCCGGGGGATCTCCATGTCGACGGCGTAGGCGTCGCGGCCGCCGACCTGGAAGCACACCACCACGAAGTCGGCGCCACGCAGCGCTTCCTTGCGATCGGTGGTCGGCTCGATCCGGGCCGGCAGTCCGTGCGCCTCCACCAGCCGCCGCGACAGCCGTTCGGTGCGCCGCAACGAGTCAGGATCGATGTCCATCAGGGCGTACGTCGCGTCTCTCGTGCTGTCGAAGGACAGGAAGTCGTTCATCAGCTGCAACGGGAACTCGTAGCCCCCCGCACCGATGATGGCGATCCGCGTCATGCCTCTCCTCCGTCGGCCGTCGGCGTGGTACTCCCGCCCGCGGTGGCCAGGCGCGGCACCAGGCGGCGGACGTTGTCGGCGTACACCTGAAGGAGTACGTCGTCGGGCAGGTGCAGACCGGAGATCGGCCACCGGCCGAACAGCGGCGGGTCCTCCTCGGTGTGCGGGAAGCACTCGTCCGCCGTCTCCAGGAACCGGAAGTGCGTCGGGTAGCTCGTGCCGGTGTGCGGGACCTCGTCAGTACCGAACAGCACCCGGTCCGGGTGGCGCAGGCACAGCTCGCGGGCGGCGCGCGGCTGCCGGCCCAGCTGCGAGATGCGGGCGGCGATGTCGATGTGCAGGTTGGAATAGGTGCTGAGCATCCGGTCCACCCAGCCGAGGTTCTCGGCGTAGTTGCCGGCGTGCACGCCGACGAACATGGTGCCCGGGTGCGCGGCGACGACCGCCTCCATCGCCTCCATCAGTCGGTCGAAGGTGGGGAAGCGGCCACCGTGGAAGGACCAGTCCGGGCGCTCGCCGAGCAGCTCCAGGAACTCGTTGCGCTCGTCCACGGGGTCGAAGAACGCCACCGGGTCGGCGATGTGCCACCACACCGGGATGCCCAGCTCCCCGGCGGCGGACCACAACGGGTCGAGCCGCTCGTCGTCGGGGAGCACAAGCGCGCCGTCGGCGTCCTCGACCTCGAGCCCGAGGTCCTTCCACACCTTGACGCCGGCGGCCCCGGCGGCCGCCGAATCGGCAAGGTTGGCGATCAGCGCGTCGGGGCCGTTGGAGACCAGCAGCGACCAGTCCACATGGCAGAAGGTCGCCACCCGGCCCGGGTGCCGCTCGTCGAACCGCTCCAGGTTCGCCCGCAGCTCATCGCCCCACCGGCCGTCCAGGTTGACGAAGCCGTGGACGTTGTACGCCGTCATGGCCTCCAGGAACGGGGTGACGTCCTCGACGAGCCAGCTGCCTTCGCGTCCGGCCCATGCGCTGAGCCACCGGCCCAGGTGGGTGTGCGCGTCGACCGCCGGGAACCGGGCGGCCGGCACGTGATGCTCGGGCAGGACGAGGCGCTGCCGGGGGCGGTAGCGCGACAGCGGGATATCGCCGGTGATCATCTCGACGTACCCACCTCTCCTGTTCGGAATCTCGAACTGATATCGGTTGGTCGAACAACGCTAACGAGCTGCGCCGGTCGCGTCAATGCCACGATCAGCAGCCGGACGCGCGGGCCGGGCGGGGACTATCCCGCGAAGGTCGCCGGGGGTAGGCCCGTTACACCGGGTCGGTGACGGAACACCGAGCCGGCCAGCGGCTGGTCGCGGCGTTCTGCGGCGCTGAGGCCCTCCGCGGCGGTGGTGATGAACAGCTCGCCCAGGTCTGCACCGCCGAAGGCCATGCTGGTCACCTGCGACACCGGCAGTCGGGTCTCACCGTCGAGCTTCCCCGTCGGCGAGTAGCGCCGGACGCAGCCCCCGCCCCAGAGCGCCACCCACAGGAAGCCCTCGCTGTCGACGGTGAGCCCGTCCGGGAGCCCCTCCTCGGGCCCGAACGCCACCAGGGTGCGGCGGTCGTCGATCGTGCCGCCCCCCGGTTCGAACGTGAACCGGTCGATCGTCGCCCGGCCCGTGTCCACGTAGTACATCTCGGTGCCGGACGCGGACCACCCCAGCCCGTTGGAGTTGGTGACCCCGGACAGCATCAGTGTGACCAGGCCGTCGGCGTCGAGGCGGTACAGCGCTCCGCGCCCCGGGCTCCCGTCGTAGGAGAGCGTGCCGGCCCAGAAGCGCCCGGCCGGGTCGCAGCGTCCGTCGTTGAACCGGGTGCCGTCCCGCTGTCCTGGCGCGGGCGTGACCGGACCGGTGCGGTTCCACTCGTCGTCAAAGGTGGCGAAGCCGCGTTCCACTGCGGCGACCCAGCCGCCGACCCGTCGCGGTGCCACCGCGCCGACCGGTACGCCGAGCTGCCAGGTCCGGCGGGCACCCGTGTCCGCGTCCACGGCATGGACCTGTCCGGCCAGAATGTCCACAAAGGACAGCCGTGCCGTCCGGGCGTCCCAGCACGGCCCCTCGCAGAGCGCGCCCGCCCCCGGGACCAGCACGTCCGGCTCTCCGAGGAGAGTCACCGGACGATCACCGCCTTGACCGGCTCCATCGACCCTTCGGCCAGAGCCATGAAGACGTCCCGCGACTGCTCGAGGGCGACCGGGGTCGCCCAGTCGAGGTCCAGCTCCGGGGCGAGAGCCAGGGCAGCGGCGAACTCCGTTGGCGTGTACGCGAAGGAACCCACCACCCGTTTCTCGGTCCGGACAAGCGCGTTGCCGTCAAAGCCCGGATGCGGCTCGGCCAGCCCGATCCACACACAGGTGCCGCCGGGTCGCAAGCTGTCGATCCCGGCCCTGCGGGTGGCCTCTGACCCCACCGCGTCCACCACGACGTCGTACTCCCCGGTGAGTTCGGTCGCGCAGGTCGTGGCGCCCAGGTGCTCGGCGAGCGCCAGCCGCGTGGGCGAGCGGTCCACCACGGTGATGTCGCCCAGCCCGCGCTGGCGTGCCACGAGCAGGCAGACCAGCCCGATAGTGCCGGCCCCCACGATGGCCACCCGACGGACACCTGCGAGGTCGACGCGGTGCCAGGCGTGCACGGCGTTGGCGAGCGGCTCGACCATCGCGGCGGTCTGCCATGTCATGTCGTCGGGCAGGTCGTGCAGCGACCCTGCGGGGACGATCACCTTCTCGGCGAACCCGCCGGGCCGCTGCACGCCGAGCAGTTCGCGACTGCGGCAGATCTGTGGTTGCCCGTCCCGGCACAGATCACACGTCCCGCAGCTGACCAGCGGGTTGACCACCACACGTCGGCCGTCCGGTGTCGTGCCGGCGATCTCGTGCCCCATGATCAGCGGTGGCTTGCGGAAGCCCACCTGGCGGAAGCCGTGCAACTCGCTGCCGCAGATGCCGCAGGCGTGTACGTCCAGCAGCACGCCGTCGGCGGCCGGTTCCGGTGGCGCCACGTCCTGGAGCTCGACAGCTCCGGGGCCGGTGAAGACCAGGGCTCGCATCAGGCCGCCCACCGTCGTCCCGCTCACGGCCGCGGAGTCCCGGCGACGACGTCGATTTCGACGAGGATGCCGAGCAGTTGGGAGCCGACGGTGGTCCGGACGGGATAGGGCTGGGGGAGGATTCGGGCGTAGGTCTCGTTGAAGGCGGCGAAGTCCCGGTGCAGGTCGGCCAGGTGAACCGTCACCTTCAGCACGTGGGACAGGTCGAGCCCGACCGCGCCCAGCGCCCGGGCCACGTTGGCCAGGGTCGCCTCGGTCTGCGCCTCGATGCCGTCGGGTATCCGGCCGGTCTCCGGGTCGTGCGGGCCGAAACCGGCGGTGAACACGAGACCGTCCATGACGGTCACGTGGCTGTACGCGCCGCCGGGCGGCGGCAGGCTGTCGGCGACGAGGCTCTGGTGGCTCATCCGTTCTCCTGTGCTGACGAGGGGGGACAGGTCGGGTCGGGTCGGAGGGGGTCACATCGCGGTGAGCTGCCCGCCGTCCACGACGATCTCGGTGCCGGTGATGAAGGACGCGTCGTCCGACGCGAGGAACGCGTACGCGGCGGCGACCTCGTCCGGTTGACCGGTGCGGCGCAGTGGGATCTTGTTCCGGGCGTACGCGGCCACGAAGTCCTCGCCGAGGGACGCGGAGATCTCCGCGTTCAACGGGGTCTCGATGTAGCCGGGGCAGAGGGCGTTGACCCGGATCCGGTGCACGCCCAGTTCCACCGCCATCGTGCGGGTGAGCATGAGGATTCCGGCCTTCGACGCGTTGTAGTGGGTGTAGTCCGCCTCGCCGGCCATGCCGTTGATGGAGGACATGTTGACGATCGATCCACCGGTGCCTTGCGTCACCAGCACCCGGGCGACCGCCTGCGCGACGAGGAACATTCCGCGGAGGTTGACCGCCATCATCGCGTCCCAGTGCGCGGGGGTGATGTCGAGGAAGCCCTCCCGCCATGCCGTACCCGCGTTGTTCGCGAGGGCGTCGATGCCACCGAGGGCCTTCTGGGCCTGCTGGACCAGCCGCTGCACGCCTGCCTCGTCGCTGACGTCGGCTGCCGTCGCCGACACCTCACCGCAGTGGCGCAGTCGGTCGACAGCGGCGGCCACCTCGTCAGGGTTGAGACCGCCCAGGTGTACGCGGGCACCCTCCTGAAGGAACCGTCGGGCGGTGGCCTCGCCGATGCCGCTGCTGCCCCCGGCGATCAGTACGCGCTTTCCCCGAAGCCCACGCATGGCACCCCCACGGCATGATGATCGCTGTGATTGCGACGGGGTGACGTCCCGTCCGCGATGAGGTATTGTTCGGTATCCTGAACATGGTTCGTAATTTCGAAATCAACGTAGTGGCGGATGCCGGTCCTGTCAAAGGTCCACCGGTCTGATCGACCCGCAGACGCCACAGTCGACCGGAAGGTGAGCGGGTAGCGATGGGTCGTAACGTCCCCGCCGTGAGTCGGGCCCTCGACATCCTGGAGCTGTTCCTGCAGGAACCCCTGTTGTCCGCCGCGGACGTGGTGGCCCGGCTCGGCCTGCCTCGCACGACGGTGCACGAACTGCTCGTCACACTCGTGGACCGCCGGTATCTGGTCCAGGTCCCCGGCCAGCCGCTGCGTTACCGGCTGGGCGTGCGGGTCTTTCAGCTGGGCAGCGTCTTTGCCGAGCAGGTCGACCTCGCGCGCGAGGCGCAACTCGTCGCCAACGACGTCGCAATCGCCTGTGACGAGACGGTCCACGTCGCCGTGCGGGAGGGCCGGGACGTCATCTACATCGCCCGGGTGGACAGCACCCATCCAGTGCGGATGGTCTCCGCCGTCGGTCGGCGGCTGCCGGCGCACTGCACCGGCGTCGGCAAGATGCTCCTGTCCGACCTCTCGCCCGACCAGTTCCACTCCCTGTACCCGCCGAGCACCCGGCTCGCGTCCATGACGCCCAACAGCATCAGCTCGGCGGCCCGGCTGAAGTCCGTCCTCGAGCAGGTGCGGCGGGAGGGGCTGGCCTTCGACGACGCGGAGTCCAGCGAAGACGTGCGGTGCGTCGCCGCCGGCGTACGCGACCACACCGGCGCGATGGTGGCCGCCATGAGCATCTCCGTCCCCATCACCCGGTGGAGCGACGACAGCCGCGCCAAGCTGATGGACCTCGTCCGAGACGGCGCGGCGCGCCTGTCCGACAACGTGGGCTACCGTGCCCCCGCCGGGTACGGTGCGCCCCAGGACGGGCACGTCAGCCGCCCGTGACAGCCGCGGGCCGCTCACCGCTGCCCGTAGGCGTTCTGGTACCTGTCATAGAGCTGATCGATGTGCTCTGCGGCGATGGGTACCGGTGTGCCGAGCTGCCGGGCGATGTGCACCGTGCGTGCCACGTCCTCGCACATCACCGCCGCCTTCACCGCGTCCCGCGGCGTCGCACCGATGGAGAAGACGCCGTGGTTGCGCATGAGGACGGCGGGCGACCGGGAGCCGCGCAGCGTTGCCACCACGCCCCGCCCGATGTCGTCTCCGCCGATCAGCGCGAACGGTCCCACCGGAATCGGGCCGCCGAACTCGTCGGCCATCGCCGTGAGGACGCAGGGTACGGCCTCTCCCCGGGCCGCCCACGCCGAGGCGTACGGGGAGTGCGTGTGGACGACGCCGCCCACCTGTGGCATCTCCCGGTAGATGTGGCAGTGGGCCGCGACGTCGCTGGACGGCGCCAGCTCGCCGTCGAGCACCCGGCCGTACAGGTCGCACACCACCATGGACTCGGGCGTCAGCTCGTCGTACGACACCCCGCTCGGCTTGATCACGACCAGGTCGTCGGAGGCTCCGGGCCGGCGCACCCGACCGGAGACGTTTCCGGCCGTCCAGGCGACCAGGCCGTACCTGGTCAGTTCGGCGTGCAGGGCGGCGACGGTGTGTCTCATGGTGGTCACCGGGTCGTGGTGAGCGCCGTTCGTCGTGGGTTCTGTTGATGTGTCGGTGGTCATCGATTCCTCACCCTTCCCGCGTTGACCTGCTGTGCTCTCTGCCGGATTCGGGACGGCGCCGCTGCGGCGTCGCGGGGTCGGCGCTGGGTGCCACGGGGACGGGGACGCGGGCGGCGGCCGCCGCCACCACCGCGCCGGCCAGTCCCGCCATGGAGGCGCCGATGAACAACAGGGCCGGTGACCGTTCGTAGGCCAGGCCGGCGAGCGGTGCGCCGACGATCGGGCCCAGTCCCATCAGCGACGCCTGGAGCAGCGCCTGGCCGGTGGCCCAGCGCTCGGGCGCCAGGATCACCGACGCGCCGGTGACCAGCCCGACGTACACCATCGCGTACCCGGTGCCGCGCAGAACGGAGACCCACACCAGCCCGGCCGGATGCCCCAGCGCCGCGTAGCCCAGCAGCGAACCGGCGTACACCAGGCCGCCGAGGCCGAGGACTCGAGCGGTGCCGAGCACCCGGTGCAGAACGCCGCTGCCCCGCATGAAGGGGATCTCCGCCAGCGCGCCCACCACCGCGGCCGCCCCCACCAGCCCCAGACCACCGCCCAGGTCGGTGATGCGCAGCGGCAGCGCCGTCGACGAGGCGCCCATCGCCACCCCGAAGAGCAACACACCGCCGAGGAACATCGGAAAGCGACGTCCGTGGCCGGGTAGCTCCCGCGGGAACGGCCGCGCCGACGTACGGCTCGGCGTCGCGGCCCGGCGGTCCCGACCGCCGGTGGGCCACGAGCCCGCCAGGGTGCTGCCCAGCTGGGCGAGCAGGGCGAGCGGATAGGTCAGCAGGATGGCGGCCAGCCCGACCCTGCCCAGCACCGCCGCCCATGCGGCCACGGCCGCCGCGAAGCCCACGCTGCTCCACAGCCGGACCTCCCCGTACGCCGCCCGCGCAGAGCGTCGCAGCGTGGCTACCGCCAGCGTGTCCGACAGGGCCTCCCCGGGCGCCCTCGCGGCGGCGAGGACCGACGCGCAGATCAGGATGAGCGGGAGTGACGAGCCGGCAGCCAACAGCGCGAGACTCGCCCCGGCCGCCAGCGCGCAGGACAGCCGCAACGCGCCGACGGTCGAGAGCAGCCGGTCCGCGACCGCTCCCCACACGGGCAGCGCCACCAGGCCGACCCCGGACATCAGCCCCAGCACCAGCCCCGCGTGGGCGGGGGAGAGGCCCCGCCACGACAGGTAGAGCACCAGGTACGGCATCAGGCTGCCGATTCCGGCACCCAGCGCGGCATAGAGGATCTTCAGCCGCCACAACGCCGACGGGCCCACCAGGCCCGACCGGCGCGGCGTGGGCACGGGACCCGGCTGCCGGTCGGGACGGCACGCGGTCAGGGAGGGTCACCGCACCGGGGAGCAGGCGCGCAAGGCCTCGGGGATGAGATCGCCGTGCGCCTTCACCATCGCGTCGCACAGGTCCCAGATGTCATCCACCCGAAGGCTCGCCGATGCGTTGGGGTCCATCATCACCGCCTGGCGGACCATCCTCGCGTCGCCCTCGAGAGCCGCGCGGACGGTCAGCTCGGCCACCGCGAGGAACGACGTGTTGAGGGCGGCGCACTGGGGCGGCAGGGCGCCGACGTGGTGCGGGGCCAGGCCGAGGCCGTCCACCGTGGCGGGAACCTCCACACCGGCACCCCGCGGCAGGTTCGTGATGAGGTCCCGGTTGGCGACATTCGCGTGGATGACGCGGGTCGTACCGGTCACCATCGAGTGGATGACCTGCGGCGCGTATTCCGTCGCGCTGTGCTCCAACGGCACGACCTGCCCCGCCGCGAGGAGAGCGCGGGTCCGCTCGTAGTCGGCGACGTTCTCCTCGCTGATGCCGATGTAGGCGTCGACGGGGATCCGCAGCCGCTCGATCTCCCGCTCGTCGTGCAGATACCACGGGACGTACTCGGAGGAGTGCTCGCTGGTCTCCGTCGGGTAGTAACCCAGCCGGCGGTACATGTCCACCCGGACCCGCCGGCGCAGCTCCGGGTCCGCGGCGATCCGCTCGTCGAGTCGCGGGTACAGGCTCTGGCCGTCGCGTTCCCACCGCAACAGCCACGCCTGGTGGTTGACGCCGGCCGCCTGATAGGTCGTTTCCTCAAGGGGGACGCCGACGAGGTCGCACAGCCCGGCGACCGTCCAGTAGACGCTGTGGCACAGGCCGACCGCCTTGAGCCGCGGGGCCACCTCCGCGAGCCACCACACGTTCATGGCCATCGGGTTGGTGTAGTTGAGCAGCCACGCGTCCGGGCACACCGCCGCCATGTCCTCGGCGATGCCCTGCAGCACCGGAAAGGTGCGCAGGGCCCGGAAGACGCCGCCGACCCCGAGCGTGTCGGCGATGGTCTGCCGGATTCCGAAGGACTTGGGCACCTCGAAGTCGACCCGGGTGGCGTCGATCCCGCCGACCTGGACCATGTTGATCACGAAGTCGGCGCCGTCCAGGGCGGTCCGCCGGTCCAGCGACGCGCTGATTGACGGGTGGACACCCAACTGTTCGGCGGCCTGCCGGGCGATGCCCTCGGCCGTCTCCAAGCGGTCCGCGTCGATGTCGTGCAGCGCGATCCGTACGTCCGCCAGCTCGGGGTAGCCGAAGATGTCCGCGAGCAGTTGTCGCGTGAACACCACGCTGCCGGCGCCGACAAAAGCAATTGTCGTCATGTGTCTCATCCCATTCGGATCGTCGTGTGATTCACAGGCGGCCGTTCGCCGAGTCGGGCGGTGGACGCCCGGGCCGACCTCAGCCCTTGACCGCGCTGGACGCCAGGGACCGGATGAATGTCCGCTGCGCCGTGAGGAAGGCGATCAGCACGGGTAGCACCGCGATGAGGTTCCCGGCCATGACGGCCGACCACTGGGTGCGGTGCTGCCCCTGGAACGTGGCGAGGCCGAGCTGAAGTGTGTAGTTGTGGTCGCTGTTGATGGCGATCAGTGGCCACGCGAGGTCGTTCCAGGTGGTGAGGAAGGTCAGGACGGCCACCGTGCTCAGCGCCGGGCGCGCCATCGGCACGACCACGTGCCAGATGGTCCGCAGCCGCGAGCAGCCGTCGATCCAGGCCGCCTCCTCGACCTCCCGCGGCAGCGACAGGAAGAACTGCCGGAACAGGAACACCGCGAACGGCGTGACCAGCGACGGAACGATGAGCGCGCCCAGGGTGTCGACGAGTCCGAGCTTCTTCATGATGAGGAACGTCGGGATCATCGTGATCTGGAACGGGATCACGAGCGTGCCGAGCATCAGGGTCAGCAACAGCTTCGAACCGCCGAAGCGCAGCCGCGCGAAGGCGTAACCGCCGAGGATCCCGAAGATCAGGTTCCCGATCACAACCACCAGGGCGACGATCGTGGAGTTGAGGAACCACCGCGGAAAGAGGGCGTTCTGCAGCACGTACCGGTAGCCGTCGAGGTGCAGCGAGTCCGGGATGATGGTCGGCGGGAACTTGTTGATCTGCGCGTTGGTCATGAACGAGCTGAGCACCAGCCACAGCAACGGCAACCCGAAGACCAGCGCGACCGGAGCCAGCACGAAATGCCACGGACTGAACGGCAACCATCCCCGGCGCTTACGGCCGGATATCGGAGTCACGACCGGCTCACCTCCTTGTCGTCACGGCGTTGGGCGAACCGGATACCGATGCTGAGCACCAGGAGGCCGAAGGCCAGCACGTAGGCGGCGGCCGCGGCGTAACCGGCGTTGAACACCTCGAACGCCTGTTGCCAGACGAAGAACACGACCACCGTGGTCGACTCCAGGGGGCCGCCCCGGGTGGTGACGAAGACCATGTCGAAGACCTGGAGTGCCTGCAACGTCTCCCAGACGACGAGGAACACGGTGACTGGCCGTAGCGCCGGCCAGATGATGTGCCGGAAGGTCGCCAGTCGTCCGGCACCGTCGATGGCCGCCGCCTCGGTCAGATCCTTCGAGATGTCCTGCAGGCCCGCCAGGTAGACCACCACACAGAAGCCGACGCCGCTCCACAGGGCGATGAGGACCAGCAGGTACAGGGCCTGATGCTCATCGGCGAAGAATCCCTGCGTCGGGATGTGCAACCGGTGCAGGATGGCGTTGGCGAGCCCGAAGTGCGAGTCGAAGATGAACGAGAACAGGACGCCCTGTGCCGTGGCCGAAACGACGAACGGCACGAACACCAGCGTCCGGTAGAAGCCGATGAAACGGATGTCGCGGTTGAGCAGCAGCGCCAGGCCGAGCCCGGCCGCGATGGCCAACGGCACGAACAGCGCGGTGTACACCAGGGTGTGCGCCACGGCGGCCCGGAAGCTCGGGTCCTGGCTGATCACCTCGTAGTTCTTCAGCCCGATCCACTGCGGGGGGGTGATCAGGTCGGAGCTCTGCATGGAGAGGACCAGCGACCACGCCACCGGCAGGATGCCCAGCCCCAGGATGATCAGCGCCGCCGGGGAGACGTACGCCCAGGCCGCGCCCGCCTCCCCGCGCCCGCGCCTGATCCGCTTGATCCGCGGCTGCTGGCCGGCGACTGTGGGAGGCGGGACGACCGCCACTCTCATTCGGGTGCTCACGCGCGCCCTACCCGGTGGCCAGCGCGGCGTTGGCGGCCCGGGCCACCTCCTGCAGCGCGTTCTCCGGGGTGTCCTTGTTCATCAGCATCTTGACGATCGCCTGGCCCAACGGTTGGGAGATGCGCGGATAGGCGCGGACCGTGGGGCGGGTCTTGGCGTACTGCAGCGCGTCGGAGAAGACGTCCAGCCCGACCGTGGAGCCCACGTGCTGCTTCCACTCGGCGGACTCGGCGGTGCTCTTGCGCAGCGGCAGGCTGCCGGCCTGGGTGGCCCACTGCACGTCCTGGGCAGCATCGGTGAGGAACTGCAGGAACTGCACGGCGGCCTTGACCTTGGCCGATCCGTTGTCGAAGACGGTCCAGGTGTCCGGGCCGGCGATCGTCATCCGCTTGCCGGAGAAGCTGGGCAGCGGCACCACGCCGTACTCGGTCTTGGCGTCGACGAAGGCCGGCAGCTCCCACGGACCCGTGGGCACCATGGCCATCTTGCCGCTGTTGAAGATCTGGTACATGGTCTCGCTGCCGGGCTTGGCGTCGGCGTACACCGACTTGTCCGCACCGAGCTGGTGGATGACCTGCAGGGCCTTCAGGCCCGAGTCGTTGTCGAAGCCGATCTTCTTGCCCGAGTCGTCGACGATCGAGCCGCCCAGGTCCCAGATCATGGGGTAGATGCGCCAGACGCAGTCCTCGTCGCCGACCGCCGGCCAGCCGGTGCCGAACCGTCCCTTCGCCGGGTCGGTCAGCCGCTTCGCCAGGGCGACGAAGTCGTCCCAGGTCCAGTCGCCCGTCGGCTCGGGCACCCCGGCCTCCTTGAAGACCTTCTTGTTGTAGGCGACGCAGAGGTTGTCGACCAGAGCGGGGAAGCCGCGCACCTTCCCGTCGACCGTCACCGCCTCGCGGGCCGCGGGGTAGAAGTCGTCCCACTTCACCTCGGGCTTGCTCACGTACGGCTGGAGGTTGGCGACCTTCGGGCTGCGGGCGACGTTGGCGATGTCGGGGCCGAAGATGTAAGCGATGTCCGGGTAGTGACCCGAGGACAGCGCCGTGGTGATCTTCTGGAGCATGCTGTCGGCCAGCACGCCGCCGCTGCTCGCATCCACCTTGATCTTCGGGTACTTGGCCTGGAAGGCCGTGACGATCTTGTCGATCGTCTCCTTCGCCTCGTCGGCCTGGCCGTGCCACATGGTGATGGTGACGGTGCCGTCCGCGCTCTCGCCGGTGTCACTGTCCGAACCGCAGGCGCTCAGCAGCGGCCCCATGCTCGCCAGCGCGGCCAGGCCCAGACCGTTGCGGAGGAAATCGCGCCGAGTTGGCGTACGTCGAAACGGCTCTCGTGCGGTCAATGGAGTCTCCCCTTCTGATGCTGCAGCGGGGCGGCTGGTCGCCGAGGCAGAGACCTTCGCCCGCCTGCCGTCTGCATAGCGGTTCGGGTGTGAGAGGTCGGTGATCGTGCCGCCGTGGCCGCCGACGGAGGTCGGGGCCCTCTTCGGTATCTTGTTCTGTATTTCGAACGACGTCCGGTATAGCGTGCACGGAATCTAACGGCTGTTTTCGGCGGGTGTCAATGACCTCTGCTCAAAACCTGACTGCCGTTGTCCGACGTGCACGAACGAGCGCGTCTACACCGGGTCGCTGCCCCACCTACGGGCAACATTGCGCGGTTGGCTCGCGAAAACGAGCCGTCCCGGGCAAATCCGCGCAGTACTTGAGCACTTGCGCGCGCACTGACATGCTAGGCCCGTGGACGACATACCGGTACCCCTCCCGCGGCCGGCGCCGGC
>JBARAE010000380.1:0-6173 GCA_049791715.1 Micromonospora sp. | reverse complement strand
GCGCTGGGCGGCCTGCACCTGCCCGGGTGGCAGCCCACCAACCCGGACGCGCAGCAGCGGCTGGCGGAGGCGGTCGAGGCGACCCGGGCCGGCCGTACGCTCCTGGCCCGCCATCCGCAGGCCTGGGACCTGTTCCAGCGCGGCGTCACCGACGCCGACGCCGCCCTCCTGGACCGGGTCGCCTCCCGGTGGCGGGCCTGGCGCGGGGTGCTGCGTTCCGGCGAGCCGGAGCTGGCCCTGTGGTCCGCCGGCCTGCACTGGGTGGACGCCTGGCAGCGGGACGGCGCGACCTGGCTGCACGACCTGCGCACCGAGGAACTCTTCCCGCTGCGCCGCTGGGCCACCGTCCTCACCCACGCCGACGTGCTCGTCTCCGCGGGCCTCACCGACTACCGGGACCAGTTGCTGCGCGCCGAGGTGAACGGACAGTTCGCCGAGGAGGTGTACCGGCGGGGAGTCGCCGCCGCGTCCCTTGCCGAACGGGTCCGGGCCGGTGGGTTGCAGTACTTCGACCCGGACCTGCACGACGACGAGATCGCCCAGTTCGAGACGGCCGCCGGTGAGCTGCGGTCGGCGCTGCCCGAGCGCCTGCCCTCGGTGCTGGTTCGCCGCCGCCCGTTCAGCCCGGCCGACCGGCGGGGCCGCTTCGCCGACTTCGCCGCGGAACTGCGCCGCAAGCGCGGCGGCCGGTCCTTCCGGGAGCTGTTCGAGCAGTACCCCGACGCGGTGCTGGCGTTGACGCCGTGCGTGCTGGTCAGCCCCGCCTCGGCGGCGAACTTCCTCGCCCCGGGAAGCCAGCGATTCGACCTGGTCATCTTCGACGAGGCGTCCCAGATCCGCGTCGCCGAGGCGATCGGCGCGATGGGTCGCGGCAGTGCCGTGGTGGTCGTCGGCGACTCCCGGCAGATGCCGCCGACCAGCATCATGCAGGCCAGCCATACGGTCGACGACGTCGACGAGGGCGACGGCCCGGTGCCGGAGGACCTGGAGAGCATCCTCAGCGAAGCCGTCGAGTCGGGGCTGCCGCAGCGGTGGCTGTCCTGGCACTACCGCAGCCACGACGAGTCGCTGATCGCCTTCTCCAACCGCTACTACTACGACAACAAGCTCTCCAGCCTCCCGTCGCCGGGCGCCAGCAGCTCCGCCGGCATCACCTGGCGGCGGGTCGACGGTCAGTACGACCGGGGCGGCTCACGCACCAACGAGGTCGAGGCGCGGGCGATCCTCGCCGACATCACCCGCCGCCTGCACGACCCGGCCACCGCGACCCAGTCGATCGGGGTGGTCACCTTCAACATCCAGCAGCGTGACCTCATCCTCAACCTGATGGAGGACAGCACCGACCCGATCATCCGGGAACACCTGTCCGGTGCCGCCGCGGAGCCGATCTTCGTCAAGAACCTGGAGAACGTGCAGGGCGACGAGCGGGACGTGGTGCTGTTCTCGCTCGCGTTCTCCACCAACCCGGAAACCGGCCAGCTTCCGCTGAACTTCGGCCCGCTCAGCCAGGCCGGCGGTGAGCGGCGGCTCAACGTGGCGATCACCCGGGCCCGCCGGCAGGTGGTGCTGTTCTCGTCGTTCGACCCGTCGGACATCGACCTGTCTCGCACGTCGGCCGTCGGCACCCAGCACCTGCGGGCGTACTGCGAGATGGCCGCAGCCGGCGCGGACCGCCTCGGTGATCTGGCCACCGATTGGGCCGAGCGGCGCAGCCGCATCCGCGACGAGGTGGCCGCCGCGCTGCGTGACCGCGGCCACGAGGTCCACACCTCGCACGGGCTCTCCGACTTCACCGTGGACCTCGCCGTACGCCGGCCCGGTTCGGCCCGCTGGCAGGTCGCCGTCATGCTCGACGGTCCAGACTGGAGCGCCCGCCCGACCGTGGCCGACCGGGACCTGGCGCCCGCCCTGCTGCGGACGATCATGGGCTGGCCGGAGGTGGTGCGGTTCTGGCTGCCGGCGTGGATCCACGACCGATCCGCGCTGCTCGACCGCGTCGACGACGCCGTCGCACGGGCCGACGCTCCGGAGCCCGCCGCGCCGGCGGAGGCCGTCGCCACCCACGGCGAGGTCGAGCTGCCGTCACCCCGTGCTACCGAGGACGTCGAACAGTCCCGCCCGGTGCAGGACGCGACGATGGCGCAGCCGCGCGGCGTGGCGGACCTCGTGTTGTCGCCCCTGCGGGTGGTCGAGGACGCCGAACCCGCCCCGGCACCCGTCACCGGCCTCGCCACCGCAGCCGCGCCGGCTCCCGCCGTGAGCGCGCCGCCGGCAACCGCCGGGGACATCCAGGTCAGCCCCTTCGTCCCGTACGCCCCGGCGCCGCTCGGCGACCAGAGCGACCTCGACCTGCTCGCCACCGACCAGCGGGTACGCGGCCTCGTCCGGGACGCGCTGCGCGAGATCATCGCGGTCGAGGGGCCCGTCGAACAGCACCGGCTCGCCCGCCTGGCCCTCGCCCGGTTCGGTTTCCTCCGGACCCGGGAGGACCGACGCCTCGCCGTGCTCGCGCTCGTCGACGCCCGCCGACTGTACGACCACCCCACCGTGGGGCGCTACGCCTGGCCAGAGGGGACGGACCCGCAGACGTACGGCGCGTACCGGGTCACCCAGGCGAGCAACCACCGGGCGTTCGAGGAGGTGCCGCCCGAGGAGGTGGCGAACGCCTTCGTGCATGTCCTGCAGGGCGTGCCCAGCATGGACGAGGAGCGCCTGCTGCGTGCGGGACTGGAGCGCCTCGGCTACCGGCGGCGCACCGACAAAATCGACAAGCTGCTCCGCTACGGCTTGCACGTCGCGATGACCAGCGGCCGCCTCCGGTACGACCACGAGGGACGCCTCACCTTGGGTTGACGCGACACCGATGTGACCGTGCCAGAGCGGGAGCCGCCGCCAGCTACGCCCGCCGACCTTCGCTTGTCGCAGGGCGCTGCTACGTCGGCTTTTCCTGCTCGGCGAAACCGGAGCCGACCCCGCTGAACCCGGCGGGCGGCCCATGCCAGGGGAACCATGCGCTGCTGCTCGCCGAGGCCGTTCACCAGCCGCCCGGACAGCCGGCTGTGGGACCATTCGATATGTCAGCTCCAGTGAATCTGCATCTGTGACCGCCACTGGTCGACGACGTCGGATCGGCCTTCCGTTGCGATCTCGCTGGCCCGGTTCCAGAGGCTCAGGTACACCTGCACTGCGGTGCCGGAGAACACCACGTCCGACCGCTTGTCCTCGCCTGGGGTTGTCACGATTGGCCCTGCACTGATCCGTACCGTCCAGGCATGACCGGTGTCGTCGGTCCTGACCGACACCGTGTACGGCTCGGCCGAGTGCAGCCGGCCCTTCCCGCGGGTGATGAAGCCGGTCAGCAGCTCATCGATCCCGTCGACGGCCAGCACTGGATCGATGTCGACGTCCAGCGCTCTCGGCGACCGACCAAGGACGGCCGAGATCGCGTCAACGCTGTGGATGGTCGTCTCGTGCGCTTGGCGTCGCGCCCAGAATCGTCGCGGCGGTGGGGCGTCCTTGAGGAACACCATCGCCTGGGCGTCCTCGGCTGTCGCCTGCAATGTATCGACCAGCTCGGCGAGGCCGTCCGAGTACCAGCGGAGCAGATCCGCAGCGCCCTTGCCCTCGGCCTGTGAGGCTGAGATGTCGTGGTCGGTGTCGCCGCGCAGGTTCGCCGCCGCCCACCTGTGCACCATGCCCTGATGGGTCACGAGTTCGGTGACGTCCCAGCCGGGGCACGTCGGGACCTCCGCATCGAAACCGGCTGTGGCTGCGGCGTCGCGCAGGGCGGCGCCGCTGCGGACCAAAGCCTCAAGGTGATCCTCCAACCTCAGATGTGTCGGCATGGCGGCATGGTAGTGGGCACGCCGACAACATGCCGCCATGCCCGGTCCAGCGGTCACCAGGGGTGCAATCTGCGAGCTGATGAACGACCCGACGGCGAGCGCCGGTGACCGAGCGGTGGGTCATCCACCTGCCGGTGACCGCCACCGACCTGCTCGCCGCGCAGCGCCCGGCCAGGGTGGTGGACAGTTGGGCCGGGACGCTGCCGCAGGCCGACCCGGGGGGAGACCACCGTGTCGGCCGAGGGTGGGCGAGCACAGAGCCTTTCGGCACCAGCGTCGACCCGATCGCGCCCCGCCCACCGTCTCTCGGCAAGCTCACGACCGGGCCGGCTCAGAACAGCGGTCGGAGGAGCCGGTGCGGGCCCTGGCGCAGCGCGACGCTGACCGGGTCCTGGCGCGGCTCGGCCGGGACGCCCGGCCCGGGGTGGGCCTCGACGTCGCCGGGTGGCACATCCAGGTTGCCGCAGGCCGGGCAGCGGCTGGCCGGGTCGAGTTCGGTGCCGCACGCGGCGTGCCGGAAGGTCCGCAGCGTCTCGCCGGTGGCGAAATGCCGCTCGCCCCAGCGCATCAGCGGGTAGATCACCGACCAGAGCTCGGCGCCCCGGTCGGTGAGCAGGTATTCGTCCCGTGGTGGGGAGTCCTGATAGCGGTGGCGCTGGAGGATGCCCGCCTCGACGAGGGTGCCGAGCCGGTCAGCGAGCACGGCCCGGGGGATGTCCAGGTGGGCGAGGAAGTCGCCGTAGCGGCGTACGCCGTAAAAGGCGTCGCGGACGACGAGCAGCGTCCACCGCTCGCCGACCAGTTCCAGCGCCCTGGCCAGGGAACAGTTCTGCCCCTCGTAGTTCTTGCCCAGCGCCATGGAATCGATCCTACACCCGTCCGGTTCATTCAACGAACCGACTCTGCTACAGTCGGTTCACTCACCGAACCGAGAGGCCTTCCGCATGTCGACATCCGCCGGCGTCGCCGCACCGTCCGCCGCCCCGGTCCCGGACGCGACCCGCTCCGGCTCACGGGCCCTGTTCGCGGTCTGCGCCGCGACCCTGCTCGTCCTCATGAACTACACCGCACCGGTGGCCGTACTGCCGCAGACCGCGCGGAGCCTCGGGGCCGGCCTCACCACCCAGACCTGGCTGATCAACGCGATCACCCTCGGGCTCGCGGCCACCCTGCTGGTGGCCGGCAGCCTCGGCGACGATTTCGGACGCCGACGGGTATTCCGGGCAGGCCTCGCACTGCTCGCCGTCAGTACCCTCGGCGCCGCCGTCGCCCCCGACGCCGGCACCTTCGTCGCCGCCCGAGTGCTGCAGGGCGTGGCCAGCGCCGCCATCCTCGCCGCCGGGCTCGGCCTGCTCGCTCACGCCTTCCACACCAGCCACGGGCGGTCCCACGCCACGGCCCGCTGGGCGTCGATGCTCGGCGCCGGCATCGCCCTGGGACCGTTGACCTCGGCCGTCCTGACGGCCCTCGGCAGTTGGCGCTGGTCCCACCTGCTGCTCGCGGCGGTGGCCGCGGTGCTGGCGGCGTTCACCGGCCGGCTGCTCGCCGAGTCCCGCGCCGAGCGGCCGGCCCGCATCGACGTACCCGGGGTACTGACCCTCGGCGCGGGCCTGTCGCTGCTGCTCGTCGCCATCACCGCCGGACGCACCGGCTGGCTGCGGCCCGCGGTGCTGATCCCCCTCGTGCTCGGGGCGCTGCTGCTCGCCGCCTTCGTCGCGATCGAGGCCCGCGGCCGGGCGCCGATGCTCGACCTCGCCCTGTTCCTCCGGCCGGACTTCCGGATCGCCACCATCGGCGCGTTCTTCACCGGGCTCGCCGCGATCGGCCCGAGCACCGTCCTGCCCACTTTCGTGCAGCGGTTGGTCGGCATCAGCGCGCTGGGCGCCGCCGGCCTGGCCTTCCTCTGGGCGGGCGCCTCGTACGTGGTCAGCAACCAGATGCGCCACCACGGCACGCGCTTCGCGCCCACCCGGCAACTCGTCCTCGGCTTCGTCCTGACCGCCGCCGGCTACCTGGCCATGGTCGGCTACGCCGATGCGCACTCCTGGGTCCGCACCATCCCCGGCCTGCTCATCTCCGGGGCGGGCAGCGGTCTGCTTAACGCGGCCCTCGCCCGGCTCGCCGTCACCAGCGTCCCCCTGGACCGGGTCGCGATGGGGTCCGGCGCCAACAACACCGCCCGCTACGTCGGTTCCGCCCTCGGCGTCGCCGGCAGCATCGCCGTGGCCTCCAGCCTGCTGCCGGCCGGCCAGACCGGCGGCTTCTCAGCCCACGGCGCCGACGCGGTCCTGCTGCTCGGCGCCGCCGTGGCCGTGCTCGGCGCCGCGG
>JBARAE010000379.1:0-7626 GCA_049791715.1 Micromonospora sp. | reverse complement strand
GCGCCAGGCCGACGAAGGCCGGGCCGTCGGCGGTCCGTGCGGCCAACCGGAGCCGGGCCTGCCCGGTCCGCGCGAACGGCGCGTCGGCGCGCAGCAGCTCGTCCACGTCGGAGACCAGCACGGCGCGGCCCGGGGTGCGGACCGTCTCGAAGCGCGCGCCGAAGCCGCCGTCGGGGTCGGCGTGCCGGGCGGCGACGCAGAGCGCGACACCGACCAGGAGCGCCGGAATTCCGATCGTCAACAGCAGCATTCCGGCGATCGTTCGCACGAATCGCATTCGCGTCGTCTCCCTCGGTAGCCAACTACCCGGGAGACCTTACCGACGCGAACCGCACAATCGCCGGATATCCACGGCAAGGAGCCAAACGACCGCCGAACGGCGGCCGGTACGGGTCATGCCTTCGACGTGGGCTGCCGCCGGGTCCGGGCGAACGCCAGGCCGCCGAGCACCAGGCCCGCCAGGCCGGCGACCAGACCGGCGATCCCGAGGGCCGTCCCCGCGCCGTCGGAGTCGTCGTCGGCACCGGCCGGAGCCGCCGCGCCGGCAGTGGTCGCCGGCGTCGGGGACGGCGACGCGGCGGCCAGGGTGAGCACCGGAGCCGGGTCCTCCGGCTCCTCCCCGCCCGGCGTCGGCTCCTCGATCCACCGCTGGACGGTGCCGTCGGAGTACGTCTGCAGGGTCTTGAAGACCATCCGGTCCACCTGCGGCAGCGGCCCCATCGACACCGGGAACTCCTGGAACTGCCCCGGCTTGATCGCCGCGTCGCCGGACGCCGTCCAGGTCAGCTTGGACACCGCCTCGGTGAGCTTGCTGCCGTGCACGTCGACCGGCGGGTCCACCTTGCGCTTCTCCACCGTCACCGTCCAGCCCGCCACCGGCATCGTGGCGACCGAGCCGACCGGGGCGTCCTCCGGCAGCACCACCTCCACCTTGGTGGTCGAGGCCCGGTCGCTCTCGTTCGGCACCCGGAACGCGAACCGGCCGTAGCCGCCCTGGGTCGCCTCGCTCGGGTTCACCGACACGTGGGCCGAGGCGGGTCCGGCGAAGCCGAGCACGGCGGTGGTCAGGGCGGCGAGAGCGAGCGCGGCGGCGGTTGCGGGACGCCGGAGACGGAACATGGGCGAGAGCCTCTCTACTTGATCGGCACGGTGGCGGTCACCGTGGCCTGGTCGATCTCGGACGTGCGGACGGTGAAGCGGAGCTGCCACTCCCCCGACGCCGGGAGGTTGACCTCCCCGGTGGCGTGGTTGTCGGTCAGCGGGAGCAGTGGGATCGCGATCGGCTCGATCCCGGCGGACGGGAGCGCGGCGGTCGCCCTCCACTCCTTCACCGGCTGCGGCCGGTTGTCCTTCGTGTACGCGTAGAGGTGGATCGAGTTGTTGCCGCGCTCGGCGGGGTCCAGCTCCACTTGGAGGGAGTAGATGGGGCTGGACAGGGTGGTCGACCAGTAGCCGGCGGGCGTACCGGCCGCCTCGGTGCCGGCGACCCGGGCCGGGGTGGTCTGCACCAGGGTCGCCGACACCCCGAGCACCACCGCGGTGACCGCCAGTTCCACCGCGATCAACCGACGCAGCGCGACCGGGCGCTCGGCCGTGGCGCGTCGCCGCACCAACGCCCGCGAGTACGCGGCCACCCCGAGCACCACGACGAACAGCCCGATCTTGGTCAGCAGCAACCGGCCGTACGTGGTGTCGACCAGGGCCCTCGGCGTGCCCACCTCGATCAGGCCCTGCACGGTGCCGGCGAGCAGCAGCGCCGCGACGGCCAGGGCCGCCCAGCGGGACCAGATCGGCAGGATCGCCCCCAGCTCCCGCTCATCGGCGCGGCGCAGCAGGAACGCCGCGAGCATCACCAGACCACCGAGCCAGACCGCCATGCTGCCCAGATGCACGGCGTCCACCAGCACGGAGACCGCGGGTGCCGGCGAGGCCGCCGGGTGACCGGCCAGCGGCCAGGTGAATATCGCCGCCCCGCCGAGGATGGTGAGGATGATCCCGTCGGACCGGCCGATCGGCCCGGCGAAGAGCGGGCGGAGCAGGAACGCCGCCGCCGCGAGCAGCCCCAACCGGATCAGGTGCGCGGTGCCGAACGCACTGCCCAGCACGTCGCTCAGCCTCGAGCCGGTGACGTCGAGGAGTCCACCGCCCGCGGTGTAGGGCACCTGCAACCACAGCTCGGCCAGGGTGGCGAAGGCCAGCAGGCCCAGCCCCGCCCAGGCCAGCCGGGCCGGCCCGCGCCGGGAGAGCCGGCGCGGCCAGAGCGCGGCGAGCACCAGCGCCGGGCCGACCAGCAGCAGCAGCCCGGCGTAGCCGAGGTACTTCGCGACCTTGACAGCGTTCTCCACCACCCGGTCGGCCCGGTTGTCCGTACCGGAGTCCTCCGGCGGCGGCGAGGGGGCGCCGACGGAGTAGGTGAAGGCGCCGGGGACCGGGTGGCTGTCCGCGGAGATCACCCGGTAGCTCACCAGGTAGGTGCCGCGGGCGCCGCCCGGGTCGACCGGGATGGTGATCACCGCACCCTTGACGGACGGCTCGCCCCGGTCGGCGCGGGAGCCGTCCGGCGCGATGACCCGGATCTTGCCGGGCACCGTGCGGACTCCCTCGCTGAAGGTGAGCACCACCTCGGACGGCGCGCTCGGCACCACCGCCGAGGCGGCCGGACTGCTGCTGACCAGCACGGCGTGGGCGCTCGCCGGGGCGGCCGGGGCGAGCAGCAGAGCGACGAGGACGACCAGCAGACCGGCGACGGCACCCACCCGGGTGGCCGCGCGACGGCCGACGACGGCCACGGGCCGGCGGCGTACGGCAGCAGACATGACCATCATGCTCGCCGATCGCACCCGCCAGCGGCGAACCGCACTCACCCGCGTCCTGGCGCGAGGGCGGTGGGCAGCCGGCGCTCGGGCTCGGCGCTGACCCGGCCGAGCGCCCAGAGCAGGCCCGCCTGCACGACGGCGGCGAGGTGACCCACCTCGTGCACGAGGGCGGTCGTCGAGCTGGCCAGGTCCACCGCGCTGGTGCCGGCCAGGCAGGCGGCCAGTACCAACGCGACCGGCAGGAACGCCCGGGCCCGCTCCGGCCGCCAGGCGGCCAGGGCGAAACCGACGGCCAGCGCCGCGTCGAAGGAGGCCATCTCTCGGCTGGTGTGCGGGTCCGCCTCGACGCCGAACCCGGCGAGCAGGATCGGCAGCGCGATGGCGAGCTGGGCCACCGCGGCCACCGCGACCGCCACCCGGAGCACCTGCCGCCGGGCCCGGACGCCGGTGGCGGCGGCGTCCCGTGCCGTCTCCCGGTCCGCGGCGACCGCCGCCAGCACCGGGGCGGTCAGATCGGGTACGTCGACCGCCTGGAGCCGGGTGAGCCGGGTCACCCGCTCGGCGCGGGCCAGCCAGGAGTGGCAGCCCGGGCAGGAGTCGGTGTGCGCGTCGAGCGCCACCGACGGCACCCGCGAGTCCTCGCCGTCCAGCCGCGCCGACAGCGCCACGCGTACGTCGTCGCAGTTCATGAGCAGGTAGTCGGGGGCGGGGGCGGAAAAGTTCCCGACGTGGGCAGCGCCATAGAAAGGGCCGAAGGACCCTGCCTCGCGCAGGTACGCCGCGTAACCTCGTCTGTCGTGATCCCCGCCCCGCGCGACACCACCGCCGGCCGCCACGAGGCGGGGAGTGACGCTGCGCCGGATCCCGCGACGCACTGGGCACTGGCCGCCCGCAAGGGGGATCCCGTCGCGCAGGCCGCCTTCGTCCGGGCCACCCAGGCCGAGGTGTGGCGGTTCGCCGCCGCGCTGGTCGACCGGGACAGCGCCGACGACCTCACCCAGGAGACGTACCTGCGGGCGTTCCGGGCGCTGCCGGGGTTCGAGGCGCGGTCCAGCGCGCGTACCTGGCTGCTCGGCATCGCCCGGCGGACCTGTGCCGACCACCTGCGGACCGTGGTACGCCGCCGCCGGCTCGACGAACGGCTCGCCGCCCAGGCGACGGCCGATCGGCCGTACCCGGACCCGGCCGGTCACCTCGGCGCCGCCGACCTGGTCCGTCGCCTTCCCGCCGAGCGGCGCGGCGCGTTCGTGCTCACCCAACTGCTCGGCCTGTCGTACGCCGAGGCCGCGACGGTGGAGGGGGTGCCGGTGGGCACCATCCGCTCCCGGGTGGCCCGGGCCCGCTGCGACCTGGTCGAGGCGGTCGGCGACGCCCTCGCCGGTTGACGCGGAACTTTCCTCGGATACGGGACGACCAATGACCGTGACTGCACCGAGCACCCGGGCCGCCCGCTGGCCCGCCCTCCGGCCCTGGCTCGGCACCGCTGCCCGGCTCGGCCTGGCCGCCGTCTGGCTGATCGCCGGCGCCACCAAGGTCGGCGACCTGGCCGCCTCCGGCCGGGCGGTCAACGCCTACCAGGTCATGCCGTACGAGCTGGCGACCGTGATCGGCGCCGCGCTGCCCTTCGTGGAGCTGGCGCTCGGCGTACTGCTGCTGGTCGGGCTGGCCACCCGACTGGCCGCCGGCGTCTCCGCGGCGCTGCTGCTGGTGTTCATCACCGGCATCGCCTCGGCCTGGAGCCGCGGCCTGGCCATCGACTGCGGGTGCTTCGGCAGCGGCGGCCAGCTCGCCGCCGGGCAGGCCCCGAGCTACCTCCCGGAGATCCTCCGGGACCTGGGATTCCTGGCGCTGGCCGGATTCCTGCTGATCTGGCCCCGCACCCCCGTCTCCGTGGACGGCTGGCTGGCGGGCGAATCACCCGTGGAGGGCGAGGATGAGTAGTCGCAAGGAGCAGAAGACCGCGGCGCGGGTGGTCCGCGAGCAGATCGCGCGGGAGAAGCGGCGCAAGCGGACGCTCTGGACGACCATCGCCGCGGTGGCGGTGCTGCTGATCGCCGGCCTCATCGGGTGGAGCATCTTCTCCAGCCAGCGCTCGAAGGAGTTCACCACGCCGCCCGGCGCCAACGGCCCGGGCACCGGCATCGTCCTCGGCAACGGGCCGGTCACCATCGACCTCTACGAGGACTACCTCTGCCCGGCCTGCAAGCAGTTCCAGCAGACCAGCGGATCGACGATCGACCAGCTGAGGAGCGAGGGCAAGGTCAAGGTGGTCTTCCATCCGGTGGCCTTCCTCAACCGCTTCTCCACCACCGAGTACTCCACCCGCTCGTCGGCCGCCTCCGGCTGCGCCGCGAAGGGCGGCAAGTTCAAGGAGTTCACCGACGCGCTCTTCGCGCGGCAGCCCGCAGAGGGCAGCGCAGGGCTGAGCAACGACGAGCTGATCGACATCGGCGCGAGCGTCGGGCTGAACAAGGACGACTTCGGCTCCTGCGTGAAGGACGGCACCTACAAGCCGTGGACCGAGCACGTGACCGACGACGCCAGCAAGGCCGGCGTCACCGGCACCCCGACCATCCGGGTCAACGGCAAGGACGTCGAGGACCGCTCCCCGGAGGGGATCAAGGCGGCGGTGGAGGCGGCCGGCAAGTGATCCTCGCGCTGCTCCGGCGGGCGGGGCTGGTCGTCACCGCCACGCTGGCCGCCCTCCTCGCCGTGGCCGGCCCGGCCTTCGCGCACGGCGCGGACGCCCCGGACGGCACTGACTACCGGGCGGAGGTGACCGCGGTCACCCCCACGCGGGCCGGGCTGACCGTCCGAGCCGTCGAGGCGGGCGCCCGGCTGGAGCTGATCAACCGCAGCGGGCGGGACGTCGAGGTACTCGGCTATTCCGGGGAGCCGTACCTGCGGGTCGAGCCGAACGGGGTGTACGAGAACACCCGCTCACCGGCGACGTACCTGAACCGGACCATCTCCGGGGACACCCGGCTCCCGCCCGAGGCCGACCCGGCGGCCAGCCCGGTCTGGCGGCGGGTCTCCGGCGGGCAGTCGGTGCGCTGGCACGACCAGCGGGCGCTCTGGCTGGAGTCCGCCCCACCGGCCCAGGTCACCGCCGACCCGGAGCACCGGCACCGGGTCCGGGAGTGGGTGGTGCCGCTGCGCGACGCCGACGGGACGGTCGAGGTACGGGGCACGCTGGACTGGATGCCGCCGCCGGACGCGTACCCGTGGTGGGTCGCCGCGACGGTCGGCTTCCTCGCCATCGGGGCGGCCGGACTGGCCCCGGCCGGCACGCGGGCGCTGCGCGCGGTGGGCGTGCTGCTCGCGCTCGGCGGAGCGACCGCGGTGGCGTTCACCGTCGGGCGTGAGCTGGACGCCGGCGCCGACGGGATCGGCGGCGTGCTGCTCGGGCTGATCGGCGGCCAGACCTGGGCACTGCTGACCGGGCTGGGCGCGATCGCCGCGGGCGGGTACGCGCTGGCCCGGCGGGAGGCCGCCGACTTCGCGCTCGCCCTGGCCGGGGCGTGTCTGGCGCTCTTCGCCGGGTTCGCCAACCTCGGGGTGCTGTCCCGCTCGGTGGTGCCGCTGATCTGGCCCGCCACCGGGGCCCGGGTGATGGTGGTGCTGATCCTCGCCACCGGGGCCGGTGCGGTCGGCGCGGGAGTCCTCCGCCTGCACGCCGCCTCCCGCGCCACCACTCCCCGCCCCACCCGCACCCCGACCGCTCCCGCCCCCCACTGACGCCTGCCGCGCCTCCACGGGCCCCCGCGGAGGCGCCAAATTCACGGAATCAGTGGCCTCCGGAGGCGTGGAGGCCACTCATTCCGTGAATTTGTGCGGATCAGGAGGGCGCGGGTCAGGACGGGCGGGCCGCGGCGCGCGGGTCGAAGCCGTACGGGAGTTCCAGGCGGTGCCTCGCCAGGAGGGTGTCGTCGGTGAGGACGTCGACGGTCGGGGCGTCCGCGACGATCCGGCCGGCGTCGAGGATCACCGACCGGTCGCAGAGTTCCGCCGCGTACGGCAGGTCGTGGGTCACCATCAGCAGGGTCACCGGCAGCGTGCGCAGGATCTCCGCCAGCTCCCGCCGGGCGGCCGGGTCCAGGTTGGACGACGGCTCGTCGAGGACCAGGATCTCCGGGTGCATGGCGAGCACGGTGGCGACCGCCACCCGGCGACGCTGCCCGAAGGAGAGGTGGTGCGGTGCCCGGTCGCGATGCTCACTCATCCCCACCGCGGCGAGCGCCTCGTCGACGCGCGCGGCCAGGTCCGCGCCGCGCAGCCCCAGGTTGGCCGGGCCGAACGCCACGTCCTCCGCGACGGTGGGCAGGAAGAGCTGGTCGTCCGGGTCCTGGAAGACGATGCCCACCCGGCGGCGGATCTCGGCGAGCGTGGCCCGGTCGCGGTTCACGGTCAGGCCACCGACGCTGACCGTCCCCTCGGTCGCGGTGAGGATGCCGTTGAGGTGCAGCACCAGGGTGGTCTTGCCGGCGCCGTTGGGACCGAGCAGCGCCACCCGCTCGCCCCGCGGCACGGTCAGGTCCACCCCGTGCAGGGCGACGTGGCCGTCCGGGTAGGCGTACCGGACGCCACGAACGTCCAGGGAGGGCGCGGTCTGCACGTACCCGATCATGTCAGCACCACCGAGACGGCGGCGATGGCGACCGCGGCGACCGGCACGGTGGCCCCGACCGCCCACTGGCCGGCGGTGGCGGCGCCCGCCCCCTGCCAGACCGCCGGCATTCGGCCGGAGTAGCCGCGCGACACCATCGCCAGATAGACCCGCTCACCCCGCTCGAAGGCGCGCAGGAAGAGC
>JBARAE010000378.1:0-2778 GCA_049791715.1 Micromonospora sp. | reverse complement strand
GCGGCGATCCGGTCCAGGTCGACCGGCTGCCAGCCGCGCGGCCAGAGGCGCCCGACGGCGCGTACCAGGCGGGCGAGGAGGGCGGCGTCCACCGCCGGGCCGGCGCCGACCACCAGCCGGTCCAGCGCCCGCTCCGCCTCGCGTACGTCGGTGCCGCGCGCTGCCGCGAGGGCGTCGATGACCAGGTCCTCGGCGTTCGGCACGGGTCGGTCCCCTCCTCGATCGTCGTTCCGCCGCGGCGACCGTCCGGGCGCCGACCCGTCCGGAACGGTACCGGCGTACCGGTCTCCGCGACCGGTGACCGCCCTCACCCCGGCCGGCGAGGATTCCCCGCTGCCGGTCAACCATCCACGTCCGTCGTCCGTACTCCTGGCTGGATCGGCGGCGGCGCGGCGGACGGAGATCGATGTGTGCGGGCCTAGCAGGCGGGACAGCGGGCTGCACCGGCGACGCCGGGCGTCCCGACCCGGCCCGGTGACCCTGCTGGCACTGGTCGTGGTGGTCGGCCTGTCGGCCGGCGGGTACGCCGCCCGGCGCGGTGGTCCGGAGCTGCTGACGGCGGCGGGTGCCCGGTCGGTCGGTCCGGCCTCCGCCCGGCCATCGGCGTCGCCGCCCGCTGCGGTCACGTCCACCCCGGGGCCTGCCACGCCGCCCATCACCTATCCGCCGAGGGGTACGGGCAGCTTCCGCACCGCCACGGCCGGCGGCGCGGTGGCCGGCCGGAGCGGTCAGCTGCTCCGCTACCGGGTCGCCGTGGAGGGGGGCATCGGTGGCGTCGATGTCGAACGCTTCGGCCGGGAGGTGGCGGTGACCCTGGCCGACCCGCGCGGCTGGACCGGCGGCGGCGACTGGCGACTGCAGCGGGTCGGGCCGGACAGCCCCGCGGACTTCACCGTGCTGCTGACCACCCCGGTCACCCGGGGTGAACTCTGCGCGGACACCACCGACCGGTACACCTCCTGCCGCAACGGCGACCAGGTGGTGATCAACGTGGCCCGGTGGGTGCACGGCGTGCCGCAGTTCCCGGACCTGGACGGCTACCGGCAGTACCTGCTCAACCACGAGGTGGGCCACCGCCTGGGGTGGAACCACGAGCTGTGCCCCCGCGTCGGCGGGCCCGCCCCGGTGATGCAGCAGCAGACGCTCGGCCTGCACGGCTGCCTGCCGAACGCCTGGCCGGAGGTGGACGGCGTCCGGCACACCGGCCCGCCCGGCCAGTACGACGACCCGATCCCCGCCGAGGACTGACCTCGGACTCAACCCGGTCCGGGTTCCGCCCGCTGCCCCCGTCAGCGAAGGAGGCTAGGCTGGGGCGCTGCCGGTCCCGCCTCCTGCCGGGAGGGATCGGGGCCGGTCGGTTCGTCAGGGGAGGTGTCGTTCGACGATGGGGCACCCCACACCGCACACCACGTCCGCCGCCCAGTTGCGCATCACGCCGGTCCCGGTGGGCGCCGACCGGGTACGCGTCGACGTGGCCGGCGAGGTCGACCTCGCCACCTCCGGTGAGCTGGGGGAGGCCCTCGCCGACGTGCTGGACGGCCGGACCGGCACGACCGTGGAGGTCGACTTCGCCGGGGTCCGCTTCATGGACTCCTCCGGCATCCTCGTCCTGCTCCGCGCCCACACCCGGGCCGCCGAGCAGGGCTGCCCGCTCGTGCTCACCAACGCCTCGCGAACCGTACGCCGGGTGCTGGAGATCACCGGCGTCCACGCCGTCCTCGGAGTGCCCGCCGCCCGCGGCTGAGACGGCCGTGACCGGGTGAATACTGGGCGGGTGGAGAGCGCCCGGCCCCGCCTGCTGCTGGTCGAGGACGACCGCGCCCTGACCGGCCTGCTCGCCGACCTCCTCGACGAGGAGGGGTACGAGGTCGACGTGACCGGCGACGGGCACAGCGGCCTGCACCACGCGCTGACCCGCGACTACCAGCTCATGGTGGTCGACCGCGGCCTGCCCGTGCTGGACGGGCTCGAGCTGGTCACCCGGCTGCGCGCGCGGGGCGTGACCTGCCCCGTCCTGCTGCTCACCGCCCGGGGCGCCGTCCAGGACCGGGTGGCCGGGCTGGACGCCGGCGCGGAGGACTACCTGGTCAAGCCCTTCGAGGTGGCCGAGCTGCTGGCTCGGCTCCGCGCCCTGCGCCGGCGGCACCCGGACGCGGCGGGCTGGCTGCCGCTGGGCCGGCGCCGGCTGGACGTGGACAACCGTCGCGTGCTCGACGGAGCGGAGGAGATCCCACTGTCGGCCCGCGAGTTCGCCGTGCTGCACGCCCTGGCCGGTCGACCGACGAAGGTCTTCACCCGGGCGGAGCTGCTCAGCGCCGCGTTCGAGCACGCGGACGCGCCGGGCACCGTCGACGCCTGCGTCCACCACCTGCGGCGCAAGCTGGGCCGGGACGCCGTCCGTACGGTGCACGGGCTGGGCTACCGGCTCGGCGCGGGCTGAGGCGCCCGTGGACGAGGCCCGGCTGACCCGTGCCCGCCGCCGCAGCGTCGCCCAGACCGCCGGGGCGATCGGCGTCGTCCTGCTGCTGGTCGGCGCGCTGATGTTCGTGCTGACCAGCCGGCAGGAGTCCCGGGCGCTCGACGCCGCGCTCACCCAGGTGCTGGCGATGGCCGAGGACGTGGACGACCCGCCGCCCGGCCAGTTCCTCGCCCGGCAGCGCCCAGGGGCGGACGCCTCCGCCCCCGAGGTGACCCCGAGCGCGTCACCGGAGCTGGTACGCGTCCTCGACGAGGCGGTGCGGCGGCGACCGGGCCGCTTCGACGCCATGGCCGGCGACG
>JBARAE010000377.1:0-3542 GCA_049791715.1 Micromonospora sp. | reverse complement strand
GACCGTGCCGGAGTGCAGCACCGCCCGACCGGCGTTCGCGCCCCGGTTGATCCCGGACAGCACCACGGACGGCGGCGGCCCGAACGCGCCGTGCACCGCGATCAGCGCGATGAAGCCGGGCGACCCGCCCACCGCGTACGCCGGCATTCCGGGCAGCTCCGGCAACGGGTGGTCGTGGACCACCACATGCCCCTCCTGTTCGACGGCCGTCATCGCGGCGCTGGTGCCGCTCGCCTCCTCCAGCGGCGCCGCCACCACCACGTCCAGCCCCCGGTCCACGGCCGCCCGGGCCAGCCAGCCGATGCCCGGCGCGGCGATACCGTCGTCGTTGGTGATCAGCACGCGCAGGGTCATCGCTCGGCCGCCCGCTCGGCCAGCTCGTCGGGGGTGGTCCGCTCCTGCGGCCGGCTGCCTGCGGGTACCAGCCGGACCCGCTCCACCAGTCCGGTGATCGAGTCCAGCCGGCCGGTGCCCAGCCCGTGCCGGGTGACGTTCAGCGCGCCGGCCGCCGCGCCGGTGCGGATGGCGGTGCGGACGTCGCCGCCCTGGGCCACCACCGCCGCCACCCCGGCGGTCATCGAGTCGCCGGCGCCGCGCGGGTCCGCCGCCTGGAGGCGGGGCATCTCCACCTCGAAGACCTCACCGTCGACCAGGGCCAGGGCCGGCCTGTCGGCCCGGCTCACCACCACCGTCTCGGCGCCGGTCGCGTGCAGGTCGTACATCGCCCGCGTGAGCTGCTCCTCGTCGTCGCCTTCGGCCCGGCCGTCGGCGATGAGTTCCTCGTGGCTGATTTTGAGGAAGAAGACGCCGCTCTCCAGCACCGCGGCGAGGTGTTCGCCGGCCAGGTCGACCACCACCCGGCTGCCGTTGGCGCCGAGGTCCGCGGCGAAGCGCCGGTAGAGGTCCGCCGGGACGAGGGTGGGATCGTTCGGGCCGCTGAGCACGCTGACCGGTGCCCGCAGCCCCTCACCGAGGGCGAGGTTGTAGAGCTCGTCCAGCTCGTGCCGGCTCAGCGGATGGCCCACCACGTCGACGATCTCCTGCCGCCGGCCGTCCCGCCGGTCGTGCACGTACCCGCCGCTGCCGCCGGAGTCGCGGACCACGACCTTGAGGTCGACCCCCTCGCTGACCAGGAGCGGTTCGAGCACCTGGCCGACCTCGCCGCCCAGGCTGGCGCAGAGCACCACCTCCACCCCGAGGGACATGATCATCCGGGCCTGCCAGACGCCCTGCCCGCCCGGGTGCAGGTGCAGTTCCGGGTGGTCGCT
Source organism: Micromonospora sp. (assembly GCA_049791715.1). Taxonomy (GTDB): domain Bacteria; phylum Actinomycetota; class Actinomycetes; order Mycobacteriales; family Micromonosporaceae; genus Micromonospora. The sequence continues at coordinate 2,274 of JBARAE010000377.1, read as the reverse complement.
CGGCTGGTCGACGGTCACGGTGAGCCGGGGTGTCGGCGCGAAGACCATCACGTGCCCGCTCATCCGCCGTACCCCATGGCCCGCCTCCTCGTCGGCTCCCGCCGCGCCCGGATTCCCCGGCTCGGCCGCCTCATGCGGGGCCGTGCGGCCGTCGTCCGGGGCGATGTCCGTCCGGCCGTTGCCACGTCCGGCCGGGTACGGGACGATCGTGCGAACCGCCGACGGTGAGGAGTCGTGGTGCTGCGACGGGACACGTTCAGCTACACCGTCCAGGCGCGGTGCTCGCGGGCCGACGCGGTGGCCCTCCTCGGCGACCTGACCCGTCAGGGCGAGCTGCACCCGCTGATCGTCCGGGTGCGCCGGCTGACGCCCCGCCCGGGCGCCCTGGCCAGCTATGCGATCACCGATCGGCTGGCGGCCGGGCCGCTGCGCTTCCCGGTGACGTACCAGGCCGACGTGCTGATGGTGACCGAGGACGAGGTGGTGACGGTGGCCCGGCAGCGGCCCGCCACCACGGTGCGCAACCACACCCGGTTGAAGGACGAGCCGGGTGGCGTCACGCGGATCGACGTCGAGATCACTCTCTCCGCGCCGGCACCCCTGTTCGGGTACGCCTTCCGCCAGGCCCGCGCGGCGCACCTCGGGCTCGCCACCCGGCTCGGCGCGGTCCTCGACCGCGGCCCGGACGCGGCTGCGGCGGGCTGACCGGTCACCGGCGTCCGGCGGCCACCGGTGGGCGGACCGCACCCGCCGGCCGGCGCATCCGTCCCCACGGCTTGTAGGTCGAGAGCACCGTCGCGATGATCAACAGGGTGCTGGAGACCGTCGGCGGGATCACCAGGTCCAGCCGGTCCCGGGTGGTCAGCGCCGGGGCCAGCTCGCCGAGCCCGCGCACGGTCGGCATGAGCAGCAGCAGGACCAGGCCGAGCATCGCGGTGGTGAGCGCGAACTTGACGAGTACCCAGCGCCAGCGCAGCAGCCCCCACGGGGTGAGGAGGGCACTCGCCACGCCGATCAGCCAGACCAGCATGCTCAGCGGTGCGAACAGGTACGTGACGAGCAGCCCCGCCGTCGGGTAGACCACCTCGGGGTCGGCGCCGCGCAGCCCGGCGATGCCCAGGGTGAGCAGCACCAGGTCCGCACCGAGCCAGCCGAGCGAGGTGACCAGGTGCAGGGTCAGCAGGGCCTTGCGGGCGGGCGGAGACAGTCGGCTCATGTCCCCGATGCTGGTCGGCGAAGGCCGCCGGGTCGTGGGGCGCCCGACGACATCGGGCGTACGTCGGCGGACGTAGGGACGACCCGCGGGGGCGGGCCACCCCTACGTCGTCAGTAGACCGACAGGTGCACGTGGTTGGTGTGGTCGCTGGACGGGTCTCCGTTGCCCCCGCTGTACGCCTTCCAACCGCTGCTCGGCAGCCAGATCTGCTTGTACCAGATGACGTAGAGCACGGCGAGCGGGTCGGCGTTACGAATGAAGTACGCCGCCAGGTTGTCGCCGTACGTCTTGTCACCGCCGGTTGCCACGCCGCCGAAGCCGTCGGTCTGGGCGGCGAAGTCGCACGCCCGGCCCTTGGGGTGTTCGCCGGACCCGCTGGGGCGGTAACAGGAGACGTACCGTTTGAAGCCGGCGGCCTGGGCCTCCTGCAACGCGTGCAGCATTCGCGGGGTGATGCAGCCGTCGGCCGGGGTCGGGTCGTTCACGCTGCAGGACTCCGGCGGCCAGGAGCCGTCCGGGTTGCGCGGCGCCGGGTCGGCGTTGGCGGTGGAGGTACCCCGGGGTGCCGTGCTGCCACTGCTGGCCCGGTCGTTGGCCACTTCCAGCGCGCGTTCGGCCTGCTGCTTGCGCTTGCCCATCACCGCGACCTGCTTGCGCTGCTCCTGGATCTCGACAGCCAGCGCGGTGCGGGTCCGGTTCGCCTGGTCGCGCGTCTCGGTCAGGTCCCGCAGCACCCGGTCCTCGTTGGCGGCCACCTGGTCCAACGCTGCCGCGCGGTCCATGAAGCCCTCCGGGGTGGCGCTGGTGAGCAGCGCGGAGGTGGCGGTCAGCCGTCCGGTCCGGTACGCGAGTCCGGCGATCTCGCCGACCCGCGCGGAGCGCACGGTCAGCTCCGCCTCGATGGTCTTGAGCTGGGTGGTGAGCTGCTGCTGCCGCTTGACCGAGCGGGCCAGGGCCGCCTTCGCGTCCAGCCAGCCTTTGCCGGCCGCGTCGAGCTGGGCGCGCAGCTCGGCGGTGCCGCCCTCGTCGTCGGTCCCCGGAGCGGCGGCGAGCAGGCC
>JBARAE010000376.1:0-1590 GCA_049791715.1 Micromonospora sp. | reverse complement strand
CGGCCAGAACGACTCCGGCGCCGAGCGTCGCGCCGATCGACACCACCACCAGGACCGTGGCCAGCGGCGCCGCGGTTGGCGGCCGGTCCGGGCCGTACGCGAGCACGGGGTCCTGCCAGGCGGCGAGAGTGAGGGCGATACCCACCCCGATCACGGCGGCCCAGCGGAGCAGGCGGCTGATGGTCGGCGTCATCACGGTCACCTCACGCCCGGGGTGCAGTGGGATCGGGGAGTGACGCGCGGCGGGAGCGAGGTGTGGGGGGACCGAACTCCCGCCGCGCGACGGCTCCACGGCCGGGGGGTGTTACGGGGCGTTCCGGCCGAGGGAACTGATGGGTTCGGATCTGATCCTGACAGCCGCCGCCGGCCGCGTCGCCGTCGTTAACCGGGACCTAAGGAAGACTTGCGCCCTCGCACAGCCGCCGGACCCGGCTCAGCGCTGCCGCGGCCACCGGCGCCCGCGGGACTTCTGCTCGCGGACGTCCCGGGTCATCCGGCCGACCAGCCCGAACCGGCTGACCTGCCGGGGCGTCGCCTCCGGATCAGCCAGCAGCATCACCACGCTGGCCCCGCCGAGCTGGGCCCGGTCGATGCTGACCGACCCGTTGGCCTGCAACGCCACCCGCTTGGCGATGTCCAGGCCCAGGCCGGTCGAGCCCTGGTCGCTGGCGCCGCGGCGCAGCGCCCGGTCCGGGTTGGCGATGCCAGGTCCGGCGTCATCGATCCGGATCGCGACGTACCCGTCCCGCCGGGTCACGGCCACCTCGAAGGCGGTGCCCTGCGGGGTGTAGCGGAACACGTTGCCGATCACCGCGTCGAGGGCGGCGGCCAGGTCGGTCCGCGGCACCGGCGCGGGGATGCGCAGCTGGGCCCCGGTGACCCGGTGCGGCCGGTTCTGGTCGCCGGCGAGGGCCGCCCAGAACACCATGCGGTCGCGGACCACCTCGCTGACATCGCACATCGCCGGGCCGGTCTCGTGGCTGACCGCCTTGCGGGTGGTCTTGATCAGCTCGTCGACCTCGCCCTCCAGGGTGACGATGGCCTGGCGGATCCGTCGGATGCCCCGTCGGCGGTCCAACTCCGCCTCGCTGAACGCCCCGATGCTGGTGTCGTCGGACTCCAACGCCTCGGCGTCGAGCCGGAGCGCGGTCAGCGGCGTCCGCAGCCGGTGGGACAGGTCCGCGACGAGTTCCCGCTCGTCGGCGCGCAGCGCCACCAGCCGGTCGGCCATCCGGTTGAACGCGTGCCCGGCCTCGGCCAACTCCCGGGGGCCGCTCGGCTCGACCTGTACGCCCAGCTCGCCGTCGCCGATCGCCAGCGCGGCCTTGACCAGGTCGCCGGCCGAGTCGACAGTGCGCGCGGCGACCCGGTCGACCACGATGACCGCCGCGGCGACCAGTGCGACCGCGACCCCGAGCAGCAGCAGCCACCGGCCGCCGGCGCCCTCGTCGAGCCTGGAGTCCGGGACGAAGACCTCCACGACGGCGACCTTGTCGCCGAGCACCACCGGGTCGAGCCGGAGCATGCCGCCGGGAATCTCGGTGATCACGGAGCGGCGCTCGGCGGCGGCTCGGGCCAGCGCCGTCGCGT
>JBARAE010000375.1:0-3444 GCA_049791715.1 Micromonospora sp. | reverse complement strand
GTCCGAACGGACCCGGGCCACCGGTGTCTCCCGGCCTCGCGCCGGGGCGATCGTCTGCGGCGGGTGCGCCCGCCGCCGATCAGGAGTTGGGGCGCTTGCCGTGGTTCGCGCCGCTCTTCTTCCGGGCCTTCTTCTTCCGGGCCTTCTTCGCCATGCTCTGCCTCCTTGTGCTGGTCACGGTCCGGCCGCGGGCGAGCGCGGCGGAGGTCGCGTACCGGTCCTCCGGGCGTCCGGGGTCCGACCCGCTGATGCTAGTGCGGGCCGCGCCGCCGGTGGTCCGGCGGGGGCGAAAGCGGCGTGGCGACCGCTCCGCGCCCGCGGTGACCCGGGTCATGATTGGATACCGTTCGCAGACATACCGGTGGAGAGGGAGGGCCCTGAGATGGCCGAGGAGATCCGCGCCGAGATGGTGGCGAACGTCTGGAAGGTCGTCGCGTCGGCCGGGGACACCGTGTCCGAGGGGGACACGCTGGTGATCCTGGAGTCGATGAAGATGGAGATCCCGGTCGTCGCCGAGTCGGACGGCGTGGTCAAGCAGATCGCCGTCAACGAGGGGGACGTCGTGCAGGACGGTGACCTGATCGCGGTGATCGATTGAGCGGCGTCTCGGTTCGCCGCGCCGACCCGGCGGACTTCGCGGCGGTGGCCCGGTTGACGGTCGCCGCCTACGAGGCCGACGGGCAGCTCAAGGGCGAGAACGGTTACGCCACGGTGCTCGCGGACGTGGCGACCCGGGCGGGGACGGGCGAGGTGCTGGTGGCGGTCGACGACGCCACCGGCCAGGTGCTCGGGGCGGTGACGTTCGTGCTGCCCGGCACTCCGTACGCCGAGCTCTCCGGCCCCGGCGAGGCGGAGTTCCGGATGCTGGCGGTCGACCCGGCCGCTCAGGGCCGCGGCGCCGGGGTCGCGCTGGTCCACGCCTGCCTGGCCCGGGCAGCCGAGCTGAACTGCTCGGCCGTGGTGATCTGTGTCCGCAACGGCATGGCGGCCTCGGCGCAGCGGCTCTACCAGCGGCTGGGCTTCGTCCGCATGCCGGAGAAGGACTGGTCCCCGCTGCCCGGCGTGGAGTTGCTGGGCCTGCGCCTCGACCTGCCGGCGCGCGGCTGACCGGCGTCCGGGATCCGGGCCCGGTCAGTCGCCCTCGGCGATCCTGGCCAGCAGCTCGTCGGCGACCTCCAGCGCGATCTTCTTCCGCTCCTCGTCGGTGATCTGCGGCGTGCGCAGCACGAAGAAGCTGCTGTGCACGGCGAAGAGGGTCAGCGCGGCGCGCAGTTGGGCTGCGGGTGACTCATCGCCGCGGCACAGCTCGTTGGCCAGGCGCATCATCCGGTCCCGCATCTGCAACCCGCCGGCGAGACTCTTCAGCACCGTCTGGTTCTGCTCGAAGAAGCGCATCACGGAGGGCTGTTCGCTGGCGAACATCGCGTCGGCGTACCGGGTGATCAGCGCTCGGCGGGTGGCCAGGGTGGCCGGCTGCGACTGGGCCCAGGCGATCAGCTCGTCCATCCGGTGCAGCCGGTCCTCGACGAGGCTGTTGACGATCTCGTCCTTGCTCTTGAAGTGGTAGTAGAGGGCGGCCTTGGTCACGCCCAGCCGCTCGGCGATCTCCCGCAGCGAGGTCTTCTCGTACCCCTGCTCGGTGAAGAGCTCCAGCGCGACGGCCTGGATGCGTTCCCGCGTGCCGCCTGTGCTCTCCCTCACCCTTACCACCTATCTCGCTTGACGGGTTCCTGACACCAACTTACCGTGCGGCTAGTAAGGTAACTAGCCGGGCGGCAAGTAAGTCGGTCACAAATCTTCGGGGAGCTTACCCATGAGTCAACCAGCGCAGGCCGTGACGCGACCCAACGTGCGGGTCGTGCTCTTCGGTCTCATGATCGCGATGATGCTCGCGATGCTCGACAACATGATCGTCAGCACCGCGCTGCCGCGGATCGTGGGTGAATTCGGCGGCGTCGACCACTTCACCTGGGTGGTCACCGCGTACGTGCTGGGGACGACGGTCTCCACGCCGATCTGGGGCAAGCTCGGTGACCTCTACGGTCGCAAGGCGGTCTTCCTCACCTCGGTGGTCATCTTCCTGGTCGGCTCGGCCCTCTGCGGCATGTCCGGCTCGGGCGTCTTCGGCGGCGTGGACAGCGGCATGATCGAGCTGATCGGCTTCCGCGCCGTCCAGGGCCTCGGCGCCGGCGGTCTGATGGTCGGCGTGATGGCGATCATCGGTGACCTGGTGCCGCCCCGGGAGCGGGGCCGCTACCAGGGCATGATCGCCGGCATCATGGCGATCGCCATGGTGGCCGGCCCGCTGGTCGGCGGCTTCATCACCGACAACCTCTCGTGGCGCTGGGCGTTCTACGTGAACCTGCCGCTCGGCGGTCTGGCGCTGCTGGTCCTCGCCACCACCATGCACCTGCCGAAGTACCGCACCGAACACAAGATCGACTGGCTGGGCGCCGGACTGCTCTCCGTCGGCATCACCGCGATCGTGCTGGTCACCACCTGGGGCGGCAACGAGTACGACTGGACCTCGCCGCAGATCCTCGGCCTGTCCGCCCTCGCGGGGGTCGCCCTGGTGATCTTCGGCTTCGTCGAGCGCCGGGCCGCGGAACCGATCCTGCCGCTCGGCCTGTTCGCCAACCGCAACTTCGCCCTGATCTCGGTGATCGGCTTCCTGCTCGGCTTCGCGATGTTCGGCGCGATGAACTTCCTGCCGCTCTACCAGCAGACCGTGCAGGGCGCCTCGGCCACCAACAGCGGCCTCCTGCTGCTGCCGCTCATGTTCGGCATGCTGGTCGTCTCGCTGGTGGTCGGCCGGGCGATCACGACGACCGGCCGGTACCGGATCTTCCCGATCGTCGGCGGCGTGGTGATGACCGCCGGCATGTTCCTGCTCAGCCGGCTGGACGTCGACACCAGCAAGGTCGAGTCGTCGCTCTACATGGTTGTGCTCGGCGCGGGCATGGGCTTCCTGATGCAGACCTCGATGCTGATCGCGCAGAACAGCGTCGAGCAGAAGGACCTGGGCGCGGCCAGCGGTGGAGCCACCTTCTTCCGCTCGATCGGCGGTTCCTTCGGCATCTCGCTCTTCGGCGCGATCTTCGCCAACCGGCTCGCGGACTCCGCGGCCGGCGGCGCGTTCAGCGGCGGCGGAGGCGACGGCCGGGGCATGGACCTGGAGAAGCTCAAGGAGTTGCCGCCGCAGCTGCGCGAGGTCGTCCTGGGCGGCCTGGCCGACGCCATCTCGCACGTCTTCCTCTGGGCGGTGGTCTTCACCGTCGCGGTGCCGGTGCTCGCCTGGTTCATCAAGGAGGTCCCGCTCCGCTCGACCCTCGACGCCCCGTCGGCGGCCACCAGCCCCGACGAGCAGGCCGAGGCCGCTCTCGGCAAGGCACCCATCGCCTGACGCTCCCCGCCGCGGCCGCGCCGACCCTTCCCGGGTACGGC
>JBARAE010000374.1:0-5488 GCA_049791715.1 Micromonospora sp. | reverse complement strand
GGACCTGCGCTGCCTCGTCCGGGAGCACCTGGTGGCCTGGGTGCGCGACCAGCGGCCGACCGCGCTGCCGAGGATGCGGGCCGAGCTGGGCGACGCCGGCGGCACGATGCCGTGGCAGGCGGTCCAGCCGCGCCGGCCGGTCCGCCGGCTGCCGGACACCGACGCGCCGGACGACGCGCGGGTCTTCGGCGGCAGCCAGGACGGGGATGCGCGCAGCGAGGTCTTCGTGGGCCGCGAGGAGCACGCCGACTCCCGTCGCTGAGCCCGTACCACCGGAGCCCCCGGACCGCCCGTGGCAAACGGCACCGGGGGCTCCGCCGTGTCCGGGCCGGGGCGGCCCGCGTTGCTTCCGACGGGACCCCGTCCGCTCGGCCGCCGCGGGATGATTGCCCCCGGGGAGGTTTGTCCGGCCGTTTCCGGGGGACCCGCCGCGCACGCCCCGTGTCCGGTCCGCCGTCGGTGGACCGGCGTCGGGGGAGGCGGTCCACCGACCGCTCCGCGCAGGATTGACGGGCGGCGACTCCGGGCATACAGCGCGGTGATGATGAAAGGAGGACAGCATGGCTGACGTCGCGAGTCGCAGCACGTCCCGGACCGGGAGCGAGCCGTCCACCGCGGAACTGGTGCAGCGGGCCACCGAGCAGGTCTCTCGCCTGGTGCGGGACGAGCTGGCGCTGGCCCGGGCGGAGCTGACCCAGAAGGGCAAGCACGCCGGCATCGGGATCGGCCTCTTCGGCGGCGGCGGGGTGATGGCCCTCTACGGGTCCGGCGCACTGGTCGCGGCCGTGATCCTGCTGCTGGCGCTGGTGATGCCGGGCTGGCTGGCCGCCCTGATCGTGGCGGTGGTGCTCTTCGTGCTCGCCGGGATCCTCGCCCTGGTCGGCAAGAAGCAGGTCAGCCGTGCCGTCCCGCCGGTGCCGGAGGCGACGGTCCGCAGCGTACGGGCGGACGTCGACACCGTCACCGCCGCGGTGAAGGACGGGAGGCGGGCATGACGGGCAACGGGACCGGCGACACGGAGGCACTCCGCGAGGAGATCCGGCGTACCCGGGTGGAACTGGGTGAGACGATGGAGCTGTTGGCCGCCAAGGCCGACGTCAAGGCCCGCCTGAGGGAGTCCACCGAGCTGGCGAAGGCCCGCATGCGTGAGCAGGCCGCGCAGACCATGGCCCGGGTGCGCGGGCAGGCGACGCAGAAGGCCGGTGAGGTGCGCGGGCAGGCCGCGCAGAAGGCCCGCGTCGCCCGGATGCAGGCGTACGAGAAGGGGGACGCGGTCCGGCGCAACCCGGCGCCGTGGGCGGCCGTCGCGGCCGGCGCACTGGCGACCGTGGTGGTGCTGCTGATCGTCCGAGGGAGGCGCAGGTGAGCAAGGGCATCGGCAGGGCCGCCTACAAGCCGGTCGGGGTGCTGTTCGGTCTGGCCGCCGGTACGGTCGCCGGGATGATCTTCCGGCAGGTCTGGAAGCTGACCGCCGGCGACGGCGAGGCGCCCAGCGCCACCGACGAGGACCGGCGCTGGGGCGAGATCCTGGCCGCCGCCGCCCTGCAGGGCGCGATCTTCGCGGTCGTCCGGGCGGCCGTGGACCGGGGCGGCGCGGTCGGCGTACGGCGGCTGACCGGCCGCTGGCCCGACTGACATTCCGCGCATCGGCCCCTTTCCCGTATCGACGGGGAAGGGGCCTTTCGCATCGACCCGACGGCCCACCCAGTGGATCTGTCGCATCCGTCAGGTCACATGTCGGAGAATTTCGTCCGGTCGGCTGTGCAGAGCTTTTGCGTACGTGGTTTGCTGTTCCACGCTGTTGCGAGATGGCGTGGGTTGAGAGAAGTCTCCCTCACCGGGGGCCGCCTCAGGCGCCGCTGCTCGAGAACGGCCAATCGGCCGCACGGCGTGCTCGGCCGCCAGTTTTAGAAGGAGATACACATGGCGCAGGGAACCGTGAAGTGGTTCAACGCTGACAAGGGCTTCGGCTTCATCACCGTCGACGGCGGGGGTGCTGACGTGTTCGTCCACTTCTCGGCCATCCAGACCAGCGGCTACCGCACGCTGGAGGAGAACCAGCGGGTGGAGTTCGAGATCGCCCAGGGTCAGAAGGGTCCGCAGGCCGAGCAGGTCCGCCCCATCTGACCGGTGCCGGCCGGCGGCGCCGGCCGGTGCGATCCGGTAGCCGGATCGATGTGAAGCCCCGCGTCCCACCCCCGGGATGCGGGGCTTTTCGCGTTCCCGGGCCCGGGTGGTCGCGACGTCAGGACCGCCGGCGGGCGCGCATGCCGAACCAGAGGGCGACGAGTCCGATCAGGACGACGACCGGGCCGACCACCGCCCAGGCCGGCTCGTCGGTCATCACGCTGCCGCCGACGTAGCCCAGGCCCTGCACGGTCCAGACCGCGCCGACCACCACGGCCAGCAGGCCGAGCGTGAGCGGAAGCCAGCCCCTCATCGATTCCCCCTTCGACGCCCGTCCAGCATGCCCACCGTCACCCGTCGACCGCGGCGGCCCGCCGGCGTCGGCCGGTTCCGTCGCCCGGCCGGCACGGCGGTCACCACCGGTCGTGCACCTGCGGCCGGATCAGCTCGTCGTAGGTGTCCCGTACGGCGGCGAGTTCCGCGTCGGTGAGCGGCGGCACGTCGGCCGCGGCGGCGTTGCGCCGGGCCTGCTCGGCGTTGCGGGCGCCGGGGATGACGACCGTGACGCCGGGCTGGTCGAGGATCCAGCGCAGGGCGAACTGGGCCATCGTGCGGCCGTCGCCGACCAGCGGCGCGAGCCGGCGTACGGCCGCCAGCCCCAGGTCGTAGTCCACACCGGAGAAGGTCTCGCCGACGTCGAAGGATTCGCCGTGCCGGTTGAAGTTCCGGTGGTCGTCGGCGGGGAAGGTGGTGTGCTCGTCGTACCGCCCGGAGAGCAGGCCGCTGGCCAGCGGCACCCGGGCGATGATGCCCACCCCGGTCGCCGCGGCGGCGGGCAGCACCCGCTCCAGGGGCTTGTGCCGCACCGCGTTGAGGATGATCTGGACGCTGGCCACCCCCGGCCGGGCGATCGCGGTGAGGGCCTGGTCGCAGGTCTCCACGCTGACCCCGTACCCGGCGATCCGCTTCTCGGCCACCAGGGTGTCCAGCGCGTCGAAGACCCGGTCGTCGTGGAAGACGGCGGTGGGCGGGCAGTGGAGCTGGACCAGGTCCAGAGTGTCCACCCCCAGGTTGGCCCTGGACCGGTCGGTCCAGGCCCGGAAGGTGTCCAGGGTGTACGCCTCCGGCGTCTGCGGCACCCGGCGGCCCATCTTGGTGGCGACGGTCAACCCGTGCCCGGGGCGGTCGCGCAGGAACCGGCCGATGAGCTGCTCGCTGCGGCCGTCGCCGTACACGTCGGCGGTGTCCAGGAAGGTGACCCCGGCGTCGACGGCGGCGGCCAGGACGTCCATCGCCGCGCTCTCGCTCACCTGCCCCCAGTCGGCGCCGAGCTGCCAGGCGCCGAGTCCCACGATGCCGACGTGCCGGCCGAGCCGGTCGAAGCTGCGCTGTTCCACCCGACCGAGCCTAGTGAGCCGCTTGCCGGTCCGCGCGGCGGGCCGTAGGGTCTTAGCAAGACGGACGTACGGTTTGGGAGGCTGTGATGTGGGACCCCACCACGTACCTGCGCTACGGCGACGAGCGGTCCCGGCCGTTCCACGACCTGGTCGCACGGATCCCGGCCGAGCACCCCCGGGCCGTCGTCGACCTCGGCTGCGGCCCCGGCATCCTCACCGCGACCCTCGCCGACCGCTGGCCGGGCAGCCGGATCACCGGCCTGGACTCCTCCGCCGAGATGATCCAACGGACCGCCGGACTGGCCGGGCCGGTCACCTTCGCCGTCGCCGACGTCCGCGACTGGCACCCGGCCGCCGACGTGGACGTCGTCGTCAGTAACGCCGTGCTGCAATGGGTGCCCGGCCACCAGGACCTGCTCGTCCGGTGGGCCCGGGAACTGCCCGCCGGGGCCTGGCTCGCCATGCAGGTGCCCGGCAACTTCGACGCGCCGTCGCACCGGACGCTGCGGGACGTGGCCCGGCAGGACCGGTGGCGGAACGCGCTGACCCCGCTGCTGCGCGAGGCGCCCGTCGACGACCCGGTGGGCTACGCGGCGCTGCTGGTCGGTGCCGGCTGCGCGGTCGACGCCTGGGAGACTACCTACGTGCACCTGCTCCCGGCCGCCGCCGAGGCGGACCACCCGGTGGTCGCCTGGATGGAAGGGACGGCACTGCGTCCGGTCCGGGCCGCGCTGGACGCCGCCGACTGGGCGGAATTCCGCGCCGAGCTGGGGGTACGACTCGCCGAGGCGTACCCGGTCCGGCAGGGTCGGGTGTACTTCCCGTTCCGCCGTATCTTCGTGGTGGCCCGCACCGGCACCCGTGCAGAGGAGAGCTTGTGACCGACCTGCCCACCTTCATCGCCGGGCTGCCCAAGGTGGAGCTGCACGTGCACCACGTCGGCTCCGCCTCGCCCCGGATCGTCGCCGAGCTCGCCGCCCGGCACGAGGGGCGCAGCCCCGTCCCGGCCGACCCGGACCAGCTCGCCGACTACTTCGCGTTCCGCGATTTCGCCCACTTCATCGAGGTCTACCTCAGCGTCGTCGACCTGATCCGCGACCCGGAGGACGTCTGGATCCTCACCCACGAGGTCGCCCGCGAGCTGGCCCGCCAGCAGGTCCGGTACGCCGAGCTGACCGTCACGCCGTACTCGCACGTGCACCGGGGCATCCCCGCGCCGGCGTTCTGCGAGGCGATCGAGGACGCCCGTAAGCGCGCCGAGGCGGACTTCGGCATCGCCCTGCGCTGGTGCTTCGACATCCCGGGCGAGGCCGGGCTGCCGGCCGCCGAGGAGACCCTGCGGATCGCCCTCGAGGAGCGGCCGGACGGGCTGATCAGCTTCGGCCTGGGCGGCCCCGAGATCGGGGTGCTCCGGCCGCAGTTCAAGCCGTACTTCGACCAGGCCCGGGCCGCGGGGCTGCGGTCGGTGCCGCACGCCGGGGAGACCACCGGCCCGGAGACCATCTGGGACGCGCTGCGCGAGCTGGGCGCCGAGCGGATCGGGCACGGCATCTCCGCCGCGCTCGACTCCGAACTGCTCACCCACCTGGCCGAGCGGCAGATCGCGCTGGAGGTCTGTCCCACCTCCAACGTGCGTACCCGCGCGGTGTCCACGATCGAGGAGCACCCGCTGCGGCAGCTCGTCGAGGCCGGGCTGCTGGTCACCATCAACTCCGACGACCCGCCGATGTTCGGCACCACCCTGAACGACGAGTACGCGGTCGCCGCACGACTGCTCGGCGTGGGCCCGGACGGGCTGGCCGGGCTGGCCCGCAACGCGGTGACCGCCTCGTTCCTCGAGCCGGGGGAGAAGACGCGGATCAGCGCCGAGATCGACGCCTACCTGGCGGCCGCGACACGCTGACCGGACGGGACGGCGCCGGCCGCCGGGTCACCCGCAGCGGCCGGCGCCACCCGGCCAGAAC
>JBARAE010000373.1:0-4603 GCA_049791715.1 Micromonospora sp. | reverse complement strand
GGCGGGTGCTCCCACGGGCACCCGCCACGCGGACCGTACGGTGGGGGAGGACGACCGATGTCGATCAGTGCCGGGGCTGCCGACCCGGGTGTCGCCGCCTCTCGGGCAGCGAGTGGCGCTGCCGCGTCGATACCGGAGCCCGCCGTACCGGCCTTCCCGGTGTGGCGGCCGGTCCGCGGCGGGAACGCCTTCGAGATCACCGTCGCCCGGCTCGTCCAGGCGATCAAGCTGGGCCTGGTGCGGGTCGGTGAGCGGCTGCCCCCCGAGCGCGAGTTGGCCGAGCGGTTGCAGGTCAGCCGGGTGACCCTCCGGGAGGCGATAGCGGCGTTGCGCGACGCCGGATATCTGGAGTCCCGCCGGGGGCGAACCGGTGGGACGTTCGTCCTCTCCGCGTCGCCCGCACCCGCTGCCGGGGGTGGGCGCCCGAATGCGGGAGAGTTGGCGCGCGAGATGGGCGACCGGCTGCACGACGCGCTGGATTTCCGGCGGGTACTCGAGTCCGGCGCGGCTGCCCTGGCCGCCAACCGCAGCCTGGCGGTGGCCGACCGGCAGAATCTGGTCGCCGCCCTGGCCGCCTCCCGCGACCGCGACCCGGTCACCCGTCGCATCTCGGACTCGCGCCTGCATCTGGCGATCGCCGCGGCGAGCGGTTCCCCGTCGCTGGCCGCCGCCGTCGCGGACGTGCAGTCGACCCTCGACCGGCTGCTGGCCGCGATCCCGGTGATCGACCGCAACCTCGACCACTCCGACGCCCAGCACATCCGGGTCGTCGATGCGATCCTGGCGGGTGACTCGAACAGCGCGCGGTCGGTGATGGAGGAGCACTGCGACGGCACGGCGGAGTTGCTGCGGGGGCTGCTCGCGTGACGTCGCTGCACCATTGACGCGCGCAAAGGTTCGGTAGTAGACCTTTCCTATGGAGGCGCGACGATGAGGAAAGCCCCGCTCACGCTGGAACAGCTCCGTGTCGCCGTGGCCGAACGCGAGATCGACACGGTGGTGCTCGCCCTGACCGACATGCAGGGCCGGTTGCAGGGCAAGCGATTCCACGCCCCCTACTTCCTCGACCAGGTGGTCGCGAACGGCAGCGAAGGCTGCAACTACCTGCTCGCGGTGGACGTCGACATGAACACCGTCGACGGGTACGCGATGTCGAGCTGGGAACGTGGCTACGGCGACTTCGCCATGAGGCCCGACCTCGACACGCTGCGCCGGGTGCCGTGGCAGCCGGGCACCGCGATGCTCCTGGCCGACCTCGAATGGCTGGACGGCTCCGGCCCGGTGGTCGCCTCGCCCCGGCAGATCCTGCGCCGGCAGCTCGACCGGTTGGCCGCCCACGGGCTGACCGCGTACGCCGGCACCGAGCTGGAGTTCGTCCTCTTCAAGAATTCGTACGAGGAGGCCTGGCGGCGCGGCTACCGCGACCTGACCCCCGCCAACCAGTACAACGTGGACTACTCACTGCTCGGCACGGCCCGGGTGGAGCCGCTGCTGCGCCGCATCCGCACCGAGATGGCCGGCGCGGGGTTGACCCCGGAGAGCGCCAAGGGGGAGTGCAACCTCGGCCAGCACGAGATCGCCTTCCGGTACGACGAGGCGGTGGCCTGCGCCGACCACCACGTCGTCTACAAGAACGGGGCGAAGGAGATCGCCGCCCAGGAGGGCATGGCGATCACCTTCATGGCCAAACCGAACGCCCGGGAGGGCAACTCCTGCCACATCCACTTCTCGCTGCGCGACCGGGACGGCCGGTCGGCGATGCTCGGGGACGGGCCCGCCCACCTGAGCGTCACCGGGCAGCGGGTGCTCGCCGGGCTGCTCGACACCATGCGGGAGATGAGCCTCCTCTTCGCCCCGAACATCAACTCCTACAAGCGGTACCAGCCCGGCTCATTCGCCCCGACCGCGCTGCGCTGGGGCACCGACAACCGCACCTGCGCGCTGCGGCTCGTCGGGCACGGGCAGGGCATGCGGGTGGAGAACCGGGTGCCCGGCGCGGACGTCAACCCGTACCTCGCCATCGCGGCCCTGGTGGCGGGGGCGGTGCACGGCATCGAACGCGAGCTGGAGCTGGGCGACGAGTGCACCGGCAACGCGTACGACGACCCGGACGCCGAGCGCGTCCCCGGGACCCTCCGCGACGCCCTGACCCTCTGGGAGTCCTCGACGGTGGCGAAGGACGCCTTCGGCGACGAGGTGGTCGCCCACTACGCCAACCAGGCCAGGGTCGAGCTGACCGCCTTCGACGCCGCCGTGACGGACTGGGAACTCACCCGTGGCTTCGAACGCCTCTGACCCGCGCCCGCCGCACCGTCGATCATGGACTTGTGATGCCCGGTCCATGGCGATGAGGGCCTTTCGTGCGGTGCCACAACTCCATGATCGGCGAGTAGGAGGGCGGGACGCGTGACTGAGGTGGTCAACCCGGCGACCGGGGAGGTCGTGGCCAGCGTGGCGGCCACCTCGCTCGGCGAGACCGACGCGGCGATCGGGCGGGCCGCGGCCGCGTACGAGTCGTGGCGCAACGTCAGCCCTGGGGACCGGGCGCGGCTGCTGCGGCGGTTCGCGGCCGTGGTGGACGCGCACCTGGAGGAGTTGGCGCGCCTCGAGGTGCGCAACGCCGGGCACACCATCGGCAACGCGCGCTGGGAGGCGGGCAACGTCCGGGACGTCCTGGACTACTACGCGGGCGCTCCGGAGCGGCTGACCGGGCGGCAGATCCCCGTACCGGGCGGCCTGGACGTCACCTTCCACGAGCCGCTCGGCGTGGTCGGGGTGATCGTGCCGTGGAACTTCCCCATGCCGATCGCCGGCTGGGGTTTCGCGCCCGCGCTCGCGGCCGGCAACACCGTCGTGCTCAAGCCGGCCGAGCTGACCCCGCTGACCGCGCTGCGCCTGGCCGAACTGGGCCGGGAGGCCGGCCTGCCGGAGGACGTCTTCACCGTGCTCCCCGGCAAGGGCGGCGTGGTGGGGGAGCGGTTCGTCACCCACCCGGCCGTCCGCAAGGTGTGCTTCACCGGCTCCACCGAGGTCGGCACCCGGATCATGGCCGGCTGCGCCGAGCAGGTGAAGCGGGTGACCCTGGAACTGGGCGGCAAGTCCGCCAACCTGGTCTTCGCCGACGCCGACCTCGAGCGGGCGGCGGCCGCCGCGCCGTCCGCCGTCTTCGACAACGCCGGCCAGGACTGCTGCGCCCGCTCCCGGATCCTGGTCCAGCGGCCGGTGTACGACCGCTTCCTCGAACTGCTCGAACCTGCGGTGCGCGGTTTCCGGGTGGAGGACCCGGCCCGGGACACCGCCGAGATGGGCCCGCTGATCTCCGCCGGCCACCGGGACCGGGTCGGCGGGTACGTCGACGGCGCGAAGGTCGCCTTCACCGGCTCCCGCCCCGACGGTCCCGGCTTCTGGTACGCCCCGACGGTGCTGCTCGCCGACTCGCCCGATGACCGGCACTGGCGGGAGGAGATCTTCGGCCCGGTGGTGTCGGTGCTCCCGTTCGACGACGAGGCGGACGCGATCCGGCTGGCCAACGACACCGAGTACGGCCTCTCCGGCTCGATCTGGACCCGGGACGTCGGCCGGGCGGTCCGGGTGGCCCGGGCGGTGGAGTCGGGCAACCTCAGCGTCAACTCGCACTCCTCGGTGCGCTACTGGACCCCGTTCGGCGGGATGAAGCGCTCCGGCCTGGGCCGTGAGCTCGGCCCGGACGCGCTGCACGCCTTCACCGACGTCAAGAACGTCTTCATCTCGACAGAGGAGTGAGCACAGTGCAGGGTCGGCTTCAGGACCGGGTCGCCGTGGTGACCGGGGCGGGCAGTGGGATCGGGCTGGCGACGGTGCGACGGTTCGCCGCCGAGGGGGCCCGGGTGGTCTGCGTCGACATCGACCCGGAGGCGGGCAAGCGGGCCGCCGACGAGGTGGGCGGGGACGTCGTGGCCTGCGACGTGGCCGACGAGGCGGCCGTGCGGGACCTCTTCGACGGGGTGGTGGAGCGGCACGGGCGGGTGGACGTGGCGTTCAACAACGCCGGCATCTCGCCGCCGGACGACGACTCGATCCTGGAGACCGGGCTGGACGCCTGGGAGCGGGTGCTGCGGGTCAACACCACCAGCGTCTACCTCTGCTGCAAGTACGCCATCCCGCACATGCGCCGGCAGGGCAAGGGCTCGATCATCAACACCGCGTCGTTCGTGGCGCTGATGGGTGCGGCCACCTCGCAGATCGCGTACACCGCGAGCAAGGGCGGGGTACTGGCGATGACCCGCGAGCTGGGCGTGCAGTTCGCCCGGGAGGGCATCCGCGTCAACGCCCTGTGCCCCGGCCCGATCGCCACCCCGCTGCTGCTGGAACTCTTCGCCAAGGACCCGGAGCGGGCCGCCCGCCGGCTGGTGCACGTGCCGATGGGCCGGTTCGGCCAGCCGGAGGAGATCGCCGCCGCGGTGGCCTTCCTGGCCAGCGACGACGCGTCGTTCATGACCGCCGCGCAGTTCGTGGTGGACGGCGGGATCACCGGCGCGTACGTGACGCCCCTGTGAGCGCGAGGAGTGAGCCGGGTTTGCGAGCCCCGCAGTCGCGAACGGTGCCGGCCCTGTGAGCCGGCCGG
>JBARAE010000372.1:0-2556 GCA_049791715.1 Micromonospora sp. | reverse complement strand
GGACGAGGCCGGCGCCGAGCAGCAGGGTCGCCGTGGCGAGCAGGGCGAGCAACGACCGGCGGCCGCGCCGCCGGATGAGACTGGTCCTGGGCACGAAAGCGTCCTTCCGTCGACCGCCGGCCCCCGTGATGACCGTGCGCGGCGGCGGCTCCACCGGCGCCGGACGGCGGCCTGCTGGCGGAGACCGCCGGTCACGATACCGGACCACGCTCGTCTCGCCAGGCCCCCGACCTCGACAGACGTCGACTGTCGACGCAGCGTGTCGGGGTGGTCCCGCCGGCGTCACGAAACAGGCGTGATCGATGGCTCGGGGACCTGCTCCGGTCCGGGTTCAGCCGTCGAGCAGGGCGGCCCGGACCTCGGTCCAGATCTCGTCGCTCGCCGCCACCAGCAGGCCCCGGCCGTCGTCCGTCGGGTGGTAGTCGGTCCCGTCGAAGCGGCGGGCCACCCCGCCGGCCTCGCGCACCAGCAGCGTGCCCGGGGCGTGGTCCCAGGGCAGGGTCCGCCAGAACAGGACGAACTGCTGGGCGCCGGTCAGCATGTCCAGGTACTCCCGGCCGGCGCAGTGCTGGCCGGGGAGCAGTTCCCCGATCCGCTCACCGCCCGCCTCGGCCGTCCGGCGGGCCTCCGGCGGCAGGAACCGGGTCATCGCGGTACCGCGCAGCGCGCCGACCTTCGCCACCGCATCGGTCGTCCGCACCGCCGACCCGTCCAGGTACGTGCCCTCCCCGACCCGGGTAGTGGCCAGGTTCCCGGCCAGCGGGTCGTACACCCAGGAGGCGACCGGCTCACCGTCGGTCAGCAGTGCCACCATGATGGCGAACGGGCGCCGACCGGCGGCGAAGTTCGAGGTGCCGTCGACCGGGTCGACCAGCCAGACGTCACCGGCGCCGCGCAGGTGCCGCAGCAGCTCCGGGTCCTCGGCGACCGCCTCCTCGCCGACCACCACCGAACCGGGGCGCAACCGCCGAAGCCCCTCGGAGATCAGCTCCTCGGCCTCCCGGTCGGCGACGGTGACCACCTCGCCGGGCGCCTTCTCGGAGATGTCCGCGTCGTCGAGCCGCTGGAACAGCGGCACCACGACCTCCGCGGCGGCCTCCCGCAGCAGCCCGGCGACGTCGTCCACCAGAGTGTCGTCAGCCACGCGGCGGCAGCTTGACCACGCTGACGAAGAACTCGTCGATCTGGCGGACCACCGAGATGAAGCGCTCGAAGTCCACCGGCTTGGTCACGTAGGCGTTGGCGTGCAGCTGGTAGCTGCGCAGGATGTCCTCGTCGGCCTGCGAGGTGGTGAGCACCACCACCGGGATGCGGCAGAGCTGCTCGTCCTTCTTGATCTCCTCCAGCACCTCGCGGCCGTCCCGCTTGGGCAGGTTGAGGTCGAGCAGGACCAGGTCGGGCGTCACCGCGTCCGCGTACTGGCCCTCGCAGCGCAGGTAGGCCAAGGCCTCCGCGCCGTCCGAGACGACCGTCAGGCGGTTGCGGAGCTTGTGCTCCTCGAACGCCTCCTGGGTCATCAGCACGTCGCCCGGGTCGTCCTCGACCAGCAGGACCTCGATCGGGCTCTTGCCGTCTGCCGGCGCGGTCATCCCACCGTCTCCTTCATGCCACCCGTTGTACCGTGCCCGGTCGCCCGGTCGGGCGTCTCCGTCTGTGCCGGCGCGTCCGGCTGCGCGCCGACCGGCGTGCCCTCGGCGGCCGTGCCGTCGATCTCGTCCTCGTTCGCCACCGCGTCCCCGGTCGGCTCCTCGCCCGTCACCGCGTCGGCGTCCGCCGCGTCCTCGGCGGTCGCCGCCTCGGCGGCCCGCGCGGCCTCGATGTCCTCGGGAAGCGCCGGGAGGGTGAACCGGATGGTGGTGCCCTCACCGCCGGCGGTGTCCACCCACACGTGGCCGCCGTGGTACTCCACGATCTTCTTGACGATCGCCAGGCCGATGCCGGTGCCCGGGTACGCGTCCTTGGAGTGCAGCCGCTGGAAGATCACGAAGATCTTGTCGGCGAACTCCGGCTCGATCCCGATGCCGTTGTCCCGGCAGCTGATCTCCCACTCGTCGTCGACCAGCCGGGCCGAGACGTGCACCCGCGGCGGCACGTCGGGGCGGCGGAACTTGATCGAGTTGCTCACCAAGTTGGCCAGCAGGTTGGTGAGCAGCGGCTCCTCGCCCCGGATCACCGGCAGTTGGTCCCAGATCAGCTCGGCGTCGGCGTACTGCCGGGCGGCCTCGGTCTGGCCGGCCACGTCACCCATCACCTTGTTGAGGTCGACCTCGGCGAAGCCGGTGGTGAGGCGGCCGATCCGGGAGAACGCCAGCAGGTCGTTGATCAGGCGCTGCATCCGCTGCGCGCCGTCGACCGCGAACGCGATGTACTGGTCGGCCCGCTCGTCGAGCTGGCCCGCGTACCGCCGCTGCAGAAGCTGGCAGAAGCTGGCCACCTTGCGCAGCGGCTCCTGCAGGTCGTGCGAGGCGACGTACGCGAACTGCTCCAGGTCACGGTTGGAGCGGGTCAGCTCCTCGGCCTGCTTCTGGAGCTGGCTGTTGACCCACTCGATGCGCT
>JBARAE010000371.1:0-4756 GCA_049791715.1 Micromonospora sp. | reverse complement strand
CGCCGGCCCGGTGCAGCCGCCGGGCGGCGGCGAGGCCGGCCAGGCCGCCGCCCACGATGACCACGTCGGTCTCAGCCAGCACGGCTCACCTCCACCGGGGCCCGGCCCTCCTCGCGGTTCGTCCGGGAAAGCCGGCTCGGCCACCAGATCTTCGGCCCGATGTCGTACGCGAGGGCGGGCACCAGCAGCGACCGGACGACAATGGTGTCCAGCAGCACGCCGACGGCGACCGCGACGCCCAGCTCGACCAGCACCACCAGCGGCAGCACGGCGAGCGCCGAGAAGGTGGCGGCGAGCACGATACCGGCGGAGGTGATGACCCCGCCGGTGACCGCGAGACCGGTCAGCACCCCGGCGCGGGTGCCGCGTTTGACCGACTCCTCGCGCACTCGGCTCATCAGGAAGATGTTGTAGTCGATGCCGAGGGCGACCAGGAAGACGAACGCGAAGAGTGGGAACGACTGGTCGACGCCGGGGAAGTCGAAGAGGTACTTGAAGATCAGCGCGCAGAGGCCGAGTGTGGCCAGGAACGACAGCACGACGGTGGCGATGAGGAGCACCGGGGCGAGCAGGGCGCGCAGCAGCAGGGCCAGGATGACCGCGATGACCACCAGCACCACGGGGATGATGACGTTCCGGTCCCGGGTGGAGGCGGCGGCGGTGTCCACGTTGATCGCGGTGAAGCCGCCGACCACGGCGTCGGAGCCGGGCACCTTATGCACCGCCGCGCGCAGGTCGCGGATGGCCCGTTCGGCGCCGTTGCTGTCCGGCGGGTCGGCGAGGGTCGCCTGCAGCTGCACCCGCCCATCGACCACCTTGGGCTGCGCGTTCGGGTCCGGCGGGCCCGCCTGGCCCTGCTGGGTGACCGGCCGGACGTCGGCCACCCCGCGCACCCCCTTCGCCGCCTCGGCGACCTGCTGGGCGGTCTCCTGCCGGGTGAAGATGGTCGCCGGGCTGCCGGTGCCCGCCGGGTAGTGGCGGGCGATGACCTCCTGGCCGGCGACCGAGTCGGTCCGGTTGGTGAAGAGATCGGACTGACCCAGGGTGGTGGCGCCGAGTTGGGTGACGCCGAGGGTGAGCGCGGCCAGCACCACGGCGGTGACCAGCCAGACGGTCCGCGCCCGCCGCGCGACGAAGCCGGCGATCCGGCTCCAGATGCCGTGCTCGGTCTGCGGGTCGGCGTGGTCGAACCGCGGCCGACGCGGCCAGAACGCCCACCGCCCACCGAGCAGCAGGAGGGCGGGCAGGAAGGTGAGCATCACCAGCAGGGTGGCGGCGATGCCCACCGCGGCGACCGGACCGAGCGCGCGATTGGAGTTGAGACTGGACAACAGCAGGCAGAGCAGGCTGACGATGACCGTGGCGCCGGAGGCGAGGATCGCCGGGGCGGCCCCCTTCCAGGCGGTCCTCATCGCGTCCCACGGCCGAACGTGGCGGTGCAGTTCCTCCCGGTACCGGGCGATCAGCAGCAGCGCGTAGTCGGTGCCGGCACCGAAGACCAGCACCGTGAGGATGCCCTGCGCCTGGCCGTTGAGCTTGATCACGTCGTTCTTCGCCAGGTAGTAGACGAAGACCGAGGCCAGCGAGTACGACATCCCGGCGGCCAGCAGCGGGAAGAGCCAGAGCACCGGGCTGCGGTAGACGATCAGCAGGATGATCAGGACCACGACCAGGGTGACCAGCAGCAGCGGTCCGTCGATGGCGGTGAACACCTCGATCAGGTCGGCAAGCAGGCCGGCCGGCCCGGCGACGTCCACGGTGAGCCCGTCCCGGTCGTTCCCGGCGATGGTCCGCAGTTCGTCGACGACCTTCCGGATCTGTTCGCCCTCGGAGTTGTCGATCGGCACGACCACCTGCACGGCCTGGCGGTCCTGGCTGACGATCGGCGGAGGCAGCGGGCTCACCACGCCGGGTACCTGGCCGAACCGGGTGGCATCGGCGCGGACCCGTTGCTCGTCGGCGGGGGTGAGGCCCACGGTGCGCTCGTAGACGACGAGGGCGGGGGTGGTCTGCTTCTCCGCGAAGCCGGCGGAGAGGTTCTGCGCCCGGGTCGCCTCCGCGTTGGTGGGGAGGAAGGAGGCGTTGTCATTGGTGGCGACGTCGCCGAGCTTCCCGGAGTACGGCCCGGCCAGCCCGCCGACGACCAGCCAGCCGAGGACGACCACCAGCGCGATCAGCGTGGCCCTGCCGCGGCCCCCTCGTCCGGCCATCTCCATCCTCCCCAGAAAATCGACGCACGAATCGACGCAGCCGGAGTCTAAGTCGGCATCGACCATCCTGCCGGTCGAGCGGTCGCTTGGGGCCGGAACCGCCCACCGAACCGAAAAACGCCCGCCGGCGGTTGCCGACGGGCGTGCGGTGAGGCTGAGCTCCCCCGTTTGGACTCGAACCAAAAACCTGCCGGTTAACAGCCGGCTGCTCTGCCAATTGAGCTACGGGGGACCGTAGATCACGCGGCGGCGGATCTCTCCGGCGCCGTGCGACGGGACAAGAGTACAGGAGACCGGGGGGTGTTGGTCCAGGGGGTTACCGCACCCGTCGCCGGCAGAAAAATGGCCCTGAAAATTAGACAAATCGTCATCTGGGCACAAGCAGGCATGAGCGCGGAGCAGGATGGGTAGTTAGCCGCCGACAGACGACACAGGCGCGAGTTGGTCGCTCCCGACGGATCATGCGGTCGGGGACGACGGAGCGTCAGGTACGGAAGGAGCCGCCATGCGCGGAAAGATCATGTTTCTTGGCGGGCTGGCTGCGGGATTCGTCCTGGGCGCCCGTGCCGGCCGGGAGAAGTACGAGGAGCTGGTGGTCCGGGGCCGCAAGGTGCTCGACCACCCGACCGTGCAGGAGGCGGCGGGCGTCGCGCAGGCTCAGGCGACCCGGCTCTACAGCGAGGGCAAGGACAAGCTCGGTCAGAGCAGGCTCGGTGAGAAGCTGGGCACCGGCAACGGTGGCAAGCAGGAGCTGACCGCTGCGGACAAGCCGTTCGCGGGCACGCCGGCGACCGTCGGCGCCAAGACGAGTCCGTCGGGCTCGGCCTCGTCCAGCTCGGGTTCGAGCAGCTCGGCCTCCGGGTCGGCCAGCACGACCCCGCGCAGCAAGCCGTCCGGCACGGGCACCAACAACAGCACCGTCTGACACATCTCAGCAGCGGGCCGGTCGCCTTCGGGCGAACGGCCCGCTGTCGTCTGTCCCAAGGGCACCGTCGTACCAACTTTCGCTGATCCTGTCTGCGGGGCTGACCGAACCGACCGGAGGGATCCGCAGGGGACGTACCCGGGTAACCGCGTACGGCCCCCTCTCGTCACCCGGTGGTGACGGTGGTGTGGCAGATTCCGAGTGGAGGTGATCGCCGCGTCCCGGGGCGGCCCTCGCTCCTCCCTGCTGCGGATCGCCGAGCGGGTCCGCTTCGGTGCAGTGGCCCTGGGCACCGGGCGGCTCGACGTGGCGCTGACCGACGGCGAGCTGACCGTGCTCTCCCGGCTCAGCGAGCCGCTCGACGTCCGGGTCGGGCCGGAGGCGGTCGTCGGGCGCATCGTGGAACTGCTCGGCAAGCTCCGCGCCGAGGCAGGGCTGTCCCGGCTGGCCGGGGTGGGCGTGGCCCTGCCCGCGCCGGTCGCGGTCCGCGAAGGGTCCCCGGTCTCACCGCCCGCACTGCCCGGCTGGCACCACTTCCCGACCCGGGACGCGATCGCCGCCGAGCTGGGCTGCCCGGTGCAGGTCGACAACGACGCCAACGTGATGGCGCTCGGCGAGCTGCACGCCGGCACCGGCCGGGCATTCGACGACTTCCTGTACCTCAAGCTGGGCAGCGCCATCGGCTGCGGGCTGATGCTCGGCGGTGCCCTCTACCGGGGTGCGACCAGCGGGGCCGGCGACATCGGCCACCTGCGGCTGACCGACGACGGGCCGCTCTGCGTCCGCGGCAACAACGGCTGCCTCGAGGCGTACTGCGGGGACGGTGCGGTGGTGCGGGAGGCGCTGGCCGCCGCGCAGGCCGGGCGGTCCGCGGCGCTCGGCGCGCGGGTGGCCGAGGCGGGGACGCTGACCATGTCGGATGTGGCGCAGGCGGCGACCGGTGGGGACGCCACCGCGCAGGAACTGGTGCGCGACGGTGCCCGCCGGTTGGGGCA
The DNA here is from genome assembly GCA_049791715.1 of Micromonospora sp. Lineage (GTDB taxonomy): Bacteria > Actinomycetota > Actinomycetes > Mycobacteriales > Micromonosporaceae > Micromonospora. The sequence goes on along the minus strand of JBARAE010000371.1, from coordinate 626 downwards.
CGTACTGGTCGGGCTGGTCAGCTTCTTCAACCCGGCGATCGTGATCATCGGGGGCGCGGCGCCCGGCATCGGCCCGATCCTGCTCGCCGAGATCCGCGGCGTCGTGTACCGACGTTCGACGCCGCTCGCCACCGGCAGCATGCCGATCGTCCTCTCCGACCTGGACGACCGGGCCGGCCTGGTCGGCGGGGCCCGCCTGGTCAGCGACCAGGTCTTCGCGGCCCGCTGACCCGGCGCCGGCGGCACCCGCTCGGCGCTGCCCGCCCTGGCCGGCGACCAGGCGCTGCAGGCTTGGCGTGGGCATCTCGTTCTGGCGGGTGGCGGTCGTGGCCGGAGTCGAGCCACCCGCACCGACGCTACGAACCTGATGACATATGTGGATCGCCTCCGCGAGCATCCCGCCGCCGTGGTGGAACGCAAGGCAGCAGCACGCGCGTGCGGCGTGGTAAATCACCTCGCCGGCACACCGCGGGGCGATCCCGGTGCGCGGGGCAGGGTGGGAACGCCGATGACGGACACCCCCGCGATTCGTTTACGTCATCAGATTCGTAGCGGCCGACCGGCGGTGTTGCGCCCGCCCCGGCCGGGCCGGCGCGGTGGCCGCTGAGCGTCGCCCAGAGCCGGCC
>JBARAE010000370.1:0-15925 GCA_049791715.1 Micromonospora sp. | reverse complement strand
CGGGACTCGGCGATGATCTGCTCCAGGTCCTCCGGGGTGGCGCCGCTGGGCAGCTCCTCGATCGGCTCGATGCCGACCCGGCGCAGCAGCCGGACGGCGGCCCGGTCGAAGAGCTTGATCAGCGGTCCGGCGATCGTGAGGTAGATGAGGGTGGACCGGCTCAACGCCCGGGCGAGGGGTACCGCGCGGGCGATGGCCAGGTTCTTCGGGGCCAGCTCACCGAGGACCATCTGCACCACGGTGGCGATGAGCAGGGCCAGCGCGACCGAGAGCGGCAGCGCGACGGCGGTGGAGACACCGGCGACGCCGAACAGGTCGGCCAGCCCGGCGCCGAGGTACGGCTGGGCGACGTAACCGACCAGCAGGGCGGTCACGGTGATGCCGAGCTGGGCGCCGGAGAGCATGAACGAGAGCCGGCCGGTCACCTCCAGGGCCCGGGCGGCGGCCTGGTCGCCGCCGTCGGCGAGCTGCTTGAGCTTGCCCCGGTCCACGGCGACGTAACCGAACTCCTGGGCCACGAAGTAACCGGTGGCGGCGGTGAGCACGATGATGAGAACGAGACCGACGACGATCAGCACGGGAGGTTCAGGGCTCCCGGGGCCGTCGGAGCGAGGGGTTGCCGGGCACGACCCGGCTGGCTACTGCTGCCCTCCTGGGCAGACGAGTCGATCATGACGTCCATTTTATCTGCGCCGGCTGGACGCCCGCTGAAGGTGCCCGGAAGGCTCCCGGCAGTCCTGTTCAAGGCCCGGCCCTGCTGCAGGCACCGCTTCCGTGCCGCGGTCACTGTCGGGCGGGGCCGGCGGGCAGCTCACCGGTCCGGCAGGCTGCCGAGCAGCAGGGCGCGGGAGGATCGGCGGGCCAGTTCCTCCGCCACACTGCAGAGCAGTCGCTCCCGCATTCCGTGCCCATGCCGCCCGACCACCAGCAGATCCACGTCGTGCGCCTCCGCGACGGTCAGCAACGCATCCACCGGGTGGCCGCGAACTATCTCGGTGGTCGGTGGCGGCAACTCGTCAGGTAGGGCCTCGGCACGCTCGTCGAGCATGCGTCGAGCGGCCCGCTGCTCGAGCGGGACGTCTTCGCCCACCACGTCAGGGCTCGTCACCGTGACCAGCACCAGTTCGCCGGCGGTGCGGCTGAGCGCGCGCGCGATCGCGCGCAGGGCCCAGTCGGACTCGGGCGACCCGTCCACGCCGACCGCTACCCTGAGGCCGGTTCCTTCCTTGGCGCCCGGCCGGTGTTCGACGGCGACCAGCCGAGTGTTCGCGCGTCCGCGTTCCAAGGCGATCGGGATGAACAGCGGTCCGAGCAGTCCTCCCACGACATACCAGATCGGGTGGGGATGGCCCGCCCGGATGACGAACCAGGCCGCGGTGAGCAGGCCGACGGTCAGCCACACCACGGCCACCGGGGGCACCCACCACCAGGGAGTCATCGTCGGCTTCGGATGGCGGGTGGCGGCGACGGAACCATGCGGGTGACTACCCGGACTGCTGACGGGTAAGCCCGGGCGGGTGCGTCATAGGAGGTGCCGCCGCAGGCGCTTGTCGATGGCGACCACGACTGCCGTCGCGACGCCGATGGCGAGGATGCGCAGCCATGCCCCGGCCGGCAGGGGTGCCGTGCTGAACAGCCGGTTCATGAAGGGCAGGTAGGTGATGGCGAGCTGACCGGCCATCTGCGCCGTCACGCCCATCACGATCCACCGGTTGGACAGCAGACCCGCGCGCCAGGCCGGCTGGCTGAGTGACCGGCAGCTGAACAGGTAAAAGATCTCGACCACGACGAACAGGTTGAGCGCCGCCGTGCGTGCCTCGGCAAGGGTACGCCCGGTCTGCTGCTCCCAGTGGAACAGCCACGATGCGCCGGCCACGAGGAGGGCCGCCACCAGCAGCACGCGCACCATCAGGGCGCGGGTCAGCAGGGGGCGGGCCGGGTCCCGCGGCGGCCGCCCCATGATGTCGGCCTCTTTGGGCTCGAAGGCGAGCATCAGGCCGAGGAGCACTGCCGTGGTCATATTGATCCACAGGATCTGGGTGGGCAGCAACGGCAGGGTGGCCCCCAACAGGATCGCCACGAGCACCACGAGCCCCTCGCCGAGGTTCGTCGGCAACGTCCAGACCAGAAACTTCGTCAGGTTGTCGAAGACGCCACGGCCTTCCTCCACCGCGGCCTCGATGGTGGCGAAGTCGTCGTCGGTGAGCACCATGTCGGCGGCTTCCTTGGCCACCTCGGTGCCGGACCGTGCCATGGCGACACCGATGTCGGCCTGCCGCAGGGCGGGCGCGTCGTTGACGCCATCCCCGGTCACCGCCACCACGTGCCCGCGGTGCTGGAGTGCCTTCACCAGCCGCAGCTTCTGCTCCGGCGAGACCCGGGCGAACACCGCAGACTCCTCCACCACCTGCGGGAACCGCCCTTCGGGCAACCCGCACAGCTCGGCGCCCGTCAGCACCCGACTCTGCTGCCCCGCCTCAAGCACCTGAAGCTGGGTGGCGATGGCCGTCGCCGTGGCCGCGTGGTCACCGGTGATCATCTTGACGGCGATGCCCGCGGAGTGACATGCCCGCACGGCCGAGGCGGCGGAGGGCCGCGGCGGATCGAGCATCGCCTGTAGGCCGGCGAACACCAGGGTGCCGGGCAGCGAGCCCTCGTCGAACTCCCCCGACTCCTCGGGCGGTCGCACGGCGGTGGCCAGGACCCGCAGCCCTCGACCAGCCAGGTCTTCCGCCGCACCCAGGATTCGGTCCCCGGCCAGCGGGCCGCTCGACCCGTCGGCGCGCATGGCGGCCCGGGACATCGAGACGATTCGCTCGACACTCCCTTTGACCAGCCCGACGGGGCGATCGGCGTCGCGGTCGTGGTGCAGGGTGGCCATGTACTGCCGTTCGGAGCTGAACGGGATCGTCTCGGTGCGCGGATACCGGGCAGCGACCTCCGCCTGACCGAGACCGCCCTTAGTCGCGGCGACGAGCATGGCCGCCTCGGTCGGATCCCCGACCAGGACCCACTCCCCGTCCTCCCGGCTGAGCCGGGCGTCGTTGCACCCGGCGCCCGCGAGCAGGCAGCACCCCAGCGACCGGCTCGCCGCCGCCGTGGCAACCGCCTGCTTCGCGTCGATCAACTGACCCTCGGGCGCGTATCCGGAGCCCGTGACCGAGTACTCCCCGTCGAGCGTCCAGATCGCGCGGACCGTCATCTGGTTCTCGGTCAGGGTGCCGGTCTTGTCCGAACAGACCACCGTGGTGCTGCCAAGCGTCTCGATGGCAGGCAGCCGGCGGATCACCGCACGACGTCGCGCCATACGGGTGACCCCGATGGCCAGCGTGATAGTGACCGCCGCCGGAAGTCCCTCCGGAATGGCCCCCACCGCGAGAGCGACCGCAGCCGTGAACATCTCGATCGCATCCTGCCCGCGCAACAGTCCCACCCCGAAAGTGGCCGCGGCCAACACGAGGATGATGACGGTCAGCACCTTGCTGAACCAGGCGAGTTTGCGGGTCAGTGGCGTGGCCAGGGTTTCCGCCGCCCCCACCAGCCGATGAATCTGCCCGAGTTCCGTTCGCCCGTCGGTGGCGACCGCGATACCCGTCCCGCTGCCCGCCGTAACGAGAGTGCCCGAGTAGGCCATGTTGCGCCGGTCAGACACCGGCGTCACCTCGGGTAGCTCCGCCTCGTCCTTGGCTACGGGGACCGACTCGCCGGTCAACGCCGACTCGTCCATTCGCAGTTCATCGGTGCGCACGATCCGCAGGTCCGCAGGCACTTTAGCGCCCGGCTCCAGCTCGATCAGATCGCCAGGCACAAGATCCTCCGAGGGCACGGACCGGGACTGCCCGTCACGGATCACCCGCGCCTCGGTACGTACCATCGACCGTAGGCTGTCCAGCGCCGCCTCGGCGCGGGACTCCTGCACAAACCCGATGGCCGCGTTGATCAGCACCACCCCCAAGATCACCACGGAGTCGACGTACTCCCGCAGCGAAGCGGTCACCGCAGTGGCGGCAACCAGCACATAGATCAACGGATGGTGGAACTGACCCAGGATCCGGCGCAGGATCCCGGTCCCACCCGCGGTTGGTAGCACATTGGGCCCGTAGCGCTCCCGGCGTCGGGCGGCCTCGTCACCGCTGAGCCCTCGCAGCGGGTCGGTCTCGAGGAGGAGCACCACCTCGTGGGCCGCCATCTCGTGGTGCGCCTCATCCCGCGACTCAACCGCACCCCTCGAGCCCACCGATCACCCCCGAACGACACCAGATACCGGCACTGCCGCCCTGAGACACCAACCGCGGGTGGGTACGAGACGAGCCGTCCGATCACGCCCGGTTCAGTGAATGGCCCCGGACGCCGCTGATCGCAAACCCCGCCAAAGGACGCGACGCCCCGAAGTATAGGCAGCTCAAGCGGCTGCTGCGGCCTTCTCTGACGCCCGGAGCTGACTGAGCTGGCGCCGTTTGCCAGACCGACTGCCGGGTAGACCAAGTCCTCTTCTCGCTGCGTCGGAGGAGCATCGCAGGCACGATCGCCCAACCCGGAGATCATGCCCTGGCCACAGGTTGTCCGAGTGCGCTTCCCGATGCTGCACCGAGACGGACCGTTCTGCGAGGCCGGACCCACGCGAGACAGGGAAGTGGACCAAGGATGCCAGATGCCGCTCGAGCACCCGTCGTGGTCGGGGTGGACGGCTCGCCGGAAGCGACGCGGGCGGTGCGCCAGGCTGCCCGGGAAGCCTCCTGGCGTCGGCTCCCGCTACGAGTCGTACACGCCTTCATCTGGCCGCTGTTCAACGTGCCGCTCAACCAGCCAACGTTCGGCCCACCGGAGAGCGGGCTGCGCAACCAGGCCGAGAAGATCGCCCGTGAGGCCGCCGCCCAGGCCCGGGCCGAGGCTCCCGAGATCGAGGTGAGGGCCGTGGTAGCCGACGGAGCCCCGGCGCCGATCCTCATCCGTGAAGCCAGGACGGCAACAATGGTGGTGCTCGGCAGCCGCGGACTCGGCGGATTCAGTGGACTGCTGCTCGGGTCCGTGGCATTGCAGGTCACTCCGCACGCCCCCGGCCCGGTGCTGGTCGTACGCGGAGAATCCGCCCCGGCCGGCCCCGTCGTGGTCGGCGTCGACCGCTCTCCCCACAGTGCCCTCGCGGTCGGTCTCGCCTTCGAGGAGGCACACCTGCGGCGAGCGAGGCTACAGGCGGTCCACGCGGGCGAAGAGTGCGGCCACTCGGGAGCTCAGGTCCTGGCTGTGTCCCTGGCCGATTGGACCGACCGATACCCCGAGGTCCGCGTCGAGCAGCTGCAGATCACGAAGCGGCCAGCCGCCGCGCTGGTAGAGGCCGCCCGGGACGCTCAACTCGTCGTGGTCGGGGCCCGGGGCCGCGGCGGCTTCAGCGGACTGCTCCTCGGCTCCGTCAGCCAAGCCCTGCTGCACCACGCACCATGTCCCGTCGCGGTCGTCCGCGACCGCACTGACAGCTCACCGGACAACTGACCGAGTCATGGCGATGAGCGCTTCCGGGAGGGCGAGGTCGGCTGCGGACACCTGCGACCTCTGTCGGCTCCCGCCAAGCGAATGGCTGCTCGGGTACGAGGACCCGGATCCCGGCGGGGAGGGGGCCAGGGAGGCGTTGCTGGCCCTGGGCAACGGCTATCAGATGACGCGTGGCGCGGCGGCCGAGGCCGACGGCGACCCTGTCCACTACCCTGCCACCTACATGGCCGGAGTGTACAACCGGCTCACCTCACACCTCGAGGGCAGAAGTCACGTCGACGAGAGCCTCGTCCGGGTGCCCAACTGGCTGCTGACCACCTTCCGGCACCCGGACGGGCCCTGGTTCGGCACCGAGTGGTTCGAGGTCGAGCACCAACACATCGCGCTGGACCTGCGACGCGGGCTTGACCGCCGCGAGATCGTCGTCCGCGATCCCGGAGGGCGCACCACACGGGTCTCCCAGGAGCGGCTCGTCTCGATGGCCCACCCACATCTGTCCTGCGTCCGTACGGTGATCACCCCGCTCAACTGGTCGGGACCGCTGCAGGTCCGCAGCCTGGTGGACGGACGGGTGAGCAACAGCAACGTCGCCGAGTACGCGGCGCTGGCCCGACATCACCTGACCGGACTCGAGACGGGGCATCACGGGAGCCACTGCTGGCTGACCGTGCGGACGACACAGTCCCACGTCCGGATCGCCCTAGCCTGCCGAACGTCGCTTCCCGACGATGCCGTGCGGCTCGCCGCCGGTCGGCATCCGGTGATGGGACGGGGATACGTGGGACACGAGCTGGACATGGCCGGAGTGCAGGGCACCCCGGTCACCGTGGAGAAGACCGTTGCCCTCTACAGCTCACGCGACCCCGCCATCTCGGAACCGCTCGATGCCGCACTCGGCGAGATCGCCGATGCTCCCACCCACACCGAGCTGCGCGATGCCCACACCCTGGCCTGGGAACACCTCTGGCGTCGGTTCCATCTGCGCATGGACGGCCCCGGCCTGGTCGAGCAACAGCGAGCACTCAACGTGCATCTGTTCCACGTGGCGCAGACCTTGTCCGGCTATACCGCCGACGTCGACGCTGGCGTGCCCGCCCGCGGGTTGCACGGCGAGGGCTACCGCGGCCATGTCTTCTGGGATGAGCTGTTCGTCTTCCCGCTGCTCAACCTGCGTACTCCCGAGCTGACCCGCGCCCTGCTGATGTACCGGTACCGTCGGCTGCCGCAGGCTCGCCGACGAGCCCGGGCCCTCGGGCTGGCGGGGGCCCTGTTTCCCTGGCAGAGCGGAAGCGACGGCCGCGACGAGACGCCGGATTGGTTGCACAACCCGCTGTCGCAGCGGTGGATGCCCGACAACTCACGGCGCCAGTACCACGTGAACCTCGCCATCGCGTACAACGTCTGGCAGTACTACCAGGTGACCGGGGATGTGGAATTCCTTGCCGCGTACGGCGCGGAGCTGCTCGTCGACATCGCGCGGCTCTGGGCCGTACTCGCCGAGTACGACCCGGCAAACGACCGTTACCACATCCGCGGGGTAATGGGGCCGGACGAGTTCCATGACGGATATCCGGACCGGCCCGGGTCGGGCATCGACAACAACGCCTACATCAACGTCATGACCGCGTGGGCGCTGGCCCGAACGGGCGACGTCTACCGTGCTCTCGGCGGGCACCACACCGACGACCTGTGGCAGCGGTTGGCGATCAGCGACGCGGAATTCGCCCGCTGGGACCACATGAGCCGTCGCCTGTACGTGCCCTTCCTGCCCAATGGGCTGCTCAGCCAGTTCGACGGCTACACCGACCTCGACGAGCTGGACGTCGAGGTGTACCGCGACCGGTACGGCGACATCGACCGGCTCGACCTCATCCTCGAAGCCGAGGGCGACCACACCAACCGCTACCAGACGTCGAAGCAAGCCGACGTCCTCATGCTTCTCTACCTGCTCAGCGCGGAGGAACTGACCGCACTCCTCGGACAGCTCGATTACGACTTCGACCCCGCGGCCATTCCCGCTACCGTGCACCACTATCTCGCCCGCACCACCCACGGCTCGACCCTGAGTCGGGTCGTCCACTCGTGGGTGCTCGCCCGGACCCGACGCTCCGCGTCCTGGCACCTGCTCTGCGACGCACTCGCCGCCGATCTCTCCGACACCCAGCGTGGCACCACCCGCCACGGGGTCCACTTCGGCGCGATGGCCGGGACCGCCGACATCCTCCAACGTTGCTACACCGGACTGGAGGTTCGGGACGACGCCCTCCGGCTGCATCCGCTGCTGCCACCGGCGCTCGACCACCTCGATTTCAACCTCGGCTACCGCGGGCACTGGCTACGCTTTCACTGCAGCCACAACCTGGTCTCGGTGGACGTGCTGCCCAGCGCCGCGGCCCCGATCACGGTCATCGTAGACGAGGTGGCCCATACCGTGTCCGGCGGCGATCGGATCTCCGTACGGGTCGGTGGTACGGGTACCCACCGGCCCGGGCGCCGACGGCCCGCATAGGCGGCGGAGGGCGCGGACGCCGGTCACCGCCGGCGCAGTTTGCGGGTGAGCATCTCGCCGAAGACGAAAGCGGATCCTCACGCCCCGCGCGATTCCTCGGCGGGCGATGACGGCGGCGGTCGGCGGTCGGCGAGATCGTCGTGCCACGTGACCGTCGCGAGCGGCACTCTCGATCGATAGGCCGCCCGGGCGAGGGCGAACCCGCCGAGCGGTGCGGTGAACAGCTGCAGACTGATGGCGAGGGTCAGCACGACGGCGGTACGCACACTCGGCATGAGCAGCAACACGCCCAGCAGCACGCCCACCGCGCCGAGACTCGCCGCCTTGGCGACCGCGTTGATGCGGTTGTACGCGTCGGGCAGCCGGACCAGTCCGACGGCGCTCACCACGACCAGAGCGGTCCCGACGACGAGAAGGACCGATGCCAGCGGGGTGCGGATCATGAACCCCTCCCACCGAGGAGCCGGGCCAGGGCCACCGTGGCCAGGAAGCCGACCAGGGTCCCGACCAGCACCAGGTCCAGGATGGCGGGAATCTCCAGCCGGACCGCGAGCACCGCGACGGCGGCAAGGACGTGGACGAAGGCGAGGTCGAGCGCCGCCGCCCGGTCGGCGTCGGTCGGACCGATGACGAGCCGCACGATGACGACGGTCATCGACAGCACGAGAGCGACGAGCACGATGTCGAGTAGGAACACATTCACCCCCGGTCGGCATCACCGGCCGGACCGGCTGTGGCACCCGCCGGACGCATGGCCGACAGCAACCGGTCCTCCAGCTCGGCGAGACAGCGGCGGAAGACCTCCAGGTCGTGGGCGTGCATGCCGTGCACGTACAGCGCCGGTGCAGACCAGTCGACCGCCACGGGGAGGGTACCCGGCGTCAGGCCCACGAGAAGGACCATCCACACGATCTCACCACGGGTCCTGCCCCGCAGCGGAACCCGGACAATCGCCGGGCACAGCCCGGATCGGGGCGTGATGATCTCCCTCGCCACCACGAGGTTCGCTTGCACCAGCTGAACGGCGAAGTATCGCGCGAACCGAATGATCCGGGCGGCTCGACGTACGGCCCGCAGCGGCAGCCGCATCCAGTGACTCACCGGAGGCTCACCGCCCGCAGGTACTCCGCGGGGTTCGTCAGCCCGCCAGCGGCCGCCTCCGACAAGGCCAGGAGGTGCTGCCCGGCCAGTCCCAGCACCAGGGTGGAGACGGCCAGCGTCAACGCGGGCAGGATCGCCCAGGTCCGGCGTCCGTGTCCCTCGGCGACCGGCTGCGCGGGTCCCGGAAGTCCCCAGAACACCGAGCCCCAGATCTTCAACATCGACATGAGCGTGATCAGGCTGACGATCAGGGCCACCCCCGTCGCGAGCCAGGCCCCGGTGTCCGCCGCCGCCCGGATGAGGAGGAACTTGGCCAGGAAGCCGGAGAAGGGCGGCACACCGGCAAGCGAGAGTGCTGCGCCGGCGAAGGCCGTCGCCAGTATCGGACGCGTCGCCGCCAGACCGCCCAGCGACGCCAGCCGGTCCGTGCCACGCTCGGCATACACCGCCCCAGCACAGAGGAACAGGGCGACCTTCACCAGGATGTACTGCACCAGGTAGAAGATCGCGGCGGTCAGGCTCTCCTGGGTGAACAGGGCAAGGCCGAGCAGCACGTAGCCGATCTGACTGACCATGTGGAACGACAGCACTCGTCGCATGCTGTGCTCGCCCACCGCGCCCACCACACCCACCACCATGGAGGCCAGCGCCACGACGCCGATCAGCCATCGGTAGTCCGCGTCGCCGGCGTAGACCACGGAAAACACGCGGATGACGGCGTAGAGACCGACCTTGGTGAGCAGTCCGGAGAAGAGTGCGACCACGACCGGCGGCGCCTCCGAGTAGCTGCGCGGCAGCCAAGCGTGTACGGGCGCCACGGCACTCTTGACCGCCAACGCGACCAGCACGACTCCCGCCGCGACCGCCACCCGGGGCGACTCCCGGCCGGTGCCCACGAGCTCGCTCAGCTGCACCGAACCGTGCACGCCGTAGAGCAGGCCGACGCCAGCCAGCAGCAGAGTGGAGGCGAGCAGATTGGTGGCAACGTACACCCGGCTGGCGCCCACCTGCCGGTCGTTTCCCAGCAGGGCGAGGAGCACGTACGAGGGAGCCAGCATGACCTCGATCAGCACGAAGAGGTTGAACAGGTCGACGGTGAGCAGGGCCCCGTACGCGCCGGCCGAGAGCACCAGGACCAACGGCACGAAGAACGGGTGACGGTCCTGGTCGGTGCCCGCGGCCGAGGCGAGACAGACCAGCACCACCAGGGCCGTGGCGCAGAGCATGAGTGCCGTGAACGCGTCGACGGCGAAGCCGATGGCCACCACCGGCGCCCACCCCCCGATCCGCACCGCGGGCACTGTGCCGCCCCGGGTTTCGAGCAGCAGGCACACTGCCGTGGCCAGCACGACAGCCGACACCAGCAGACCGGCCGCCCGGCGCAGCGCCGGACCAGCCGGCCGGACCAGCAGCGCGCCGGCGGTGAGCAGCGGCCCCACCACGGGCAGGACGACCAGGACGTCCATCACACCTCGTCCTGATCGGAGGCCTCGGTCGGCCGGTGTGCCACGTCCTCCTCGTCAGGCGGATCCCGCTCCAGCGCGGACGACTCTGATCCGCCTCTGCGTAGCAGGCCGAGCAGGTAGATGGTGATGCCGAAGCTGATCACGATGGCGGTCAGGGCGAACGCCTGCGGCAGCGGATCGGCTCGATCGGGTCCACCGTCGGCGAACGCGGGAGCGCGCCACCGCAGCCCTCCAGCGGACAGCAGCAGCACGTTCACCGCATGACCGAGCAGGATGAACCCGATGATCAGCCGGAGCTGGGCGCGTTGCAGCAGCATGAACACCCCAGCGCCGACAAGCAGGCCGACGAGGACGGCGGCGGCGCTCACGATCGTCCTCTGATTCGCGTGGCGTCGGGCGGGCCGGCATCGAGCCGACGTACCGCCGTCACGACGAGTGCCAGCACCATCAGGTAGACACCGAGGTCGAAGAGAATGCTCGAGGAGAGCGACAGCGGTCCGGGCAACGGAAGCTTCTCCGGCGCCAGGAACGGACGGCCCGCGACGACCGGAGCGACGCCGACGGTCAGGCTCAGCAGCAGACCCGACACCAGTAGCGGTCGGCCGCGCAGCCAGCCGAGGGGTGGTGCCGGCGACCCCGAGTAGGCGAAGTGCCCCAGCCCGACGGCGGTGCCGGCGATCAGCGCTCCGATGAAACCGCCGCCGACCTCCTCGTGCCCCCGCACGAACAGGTACGCCGAGGTCAGCAGCATCACCGGGGCGAGCCGCCGGTAGGCGAAGTCGAAGACGGGATCCGGACCGGCCGGGCGGACCCCCGCCCGACCGGTCGATCCGGCGGTGGCCAGGACTGCGGCCAGGCCCAGCGCGACGACGGAGAGCACGACCGACTCGCCCAGGGTGTCCAGCGCGCGGAAGTCCACCAGAACCGTGTTGACGATGTTGTGCCCGCCGGTGATCCCCTCCGCCCGCTCCAGGTAGTAGCGGCCCGGCAGGGACATGTCACGGCGCCCCGTTAGCGCGGCGGTGCCCGCGGCCGCGACCACACCCGTCGCGAGGGCGAGCACCGCCCCGGCGGCGAGCGAGCGGGGGCGCTCGGGGCGGACCAGTTCGCGGGGGCGCTGTCGCAGCACGAGCATCATGACGATGGTGGTCAGCACCTCCACCAGCAGCAGTGTCACTGCGACATCCGGCGCTCCCACGGTCACGAACCAGCTCGACACGATCAGCCCGACCGTTCCGGTGAGGCTGATCGTGGCCAACACGGAACGCACGACGACCAGCCCTCCGATCGCCATCACGAGCAGCGCCAGCACCGCCAGGTCGCCCGTCCGGGTGACGGCTCCCGACGGCGTGGGAAGGGGCCCGACGAATGCGGCGCCGGCTGCCCCGAGCACGAGCACGGCGAGCAGCGGCACGATCAGGAAATGCGCCGTGCGGGCGGTCCGGGCCGACGCGGCGATCCGATCACCGAATTGCAGCAGCCACTGGTAACCGCGATCGAAGTGCCACGTGAACGGCCGCGCGGTCGGTGCCTCGTAGAACAGGCGGTCGGTCCGCGCCCGGGACACGAACAGCGCCGTGCCAAGCACGACGGTGACCGCGGAGAGCAGCAGAGCGACGGTGAACCCGTGCCAGAAGGCCAGCTCGGCCGGTTCCCCCTGCGGCCGGGCGTTGTTCGCGGCCCGTACCACGAGCGGGCCGAGCAGGCCGACCAGCGGCCCCGCCGCAGTGGCCACCACCGCCGCCACGGCGGCGGGCGCCAGGAACGACCAGGAGGGTTCGTACAGTTCCCGCTGACGAGGCGGGCCGGCGAAGAGGCCGTGCACCAGACGCGCCGCGTAGGCGAAGGTGAGCACGGACGCAAGCACTGCCAGTCCCGCGCCGATCCAACTCAGCCAGGGCCCGCCGGGTGCCTTGCTAAGCGCCCCGAAGATCGCCTCCTTCCCGACGAAGCCGATGGTCGGTGGCAGCCCTGCAAGCGACATGGCCGCCAATGCGGTGAACGTGCTCGTGACCGGCATCTCCCAACGCAGCCCGCACAGCTCCCGCAGGTCACGGCTTCCCGCTTCGTGATCGATGATCCCGACGAGCATGAACAGCGTCGCCTTGAACAGCGCGTGCGCAGTGGTGTAGAGGATCGCCGCAGCGTCGGAATCCGGGGTCCCCACCCCGATCGCTCCAACCAGAAGCCCGAGCTGGCTCACCGTGGAGTAGGCGAGCAGCGCCTTCAGGTCGTGCTGGCGCAGCGCGAGGAACGCCCCGAGGACCGCTGTCGACAGGCCGACGCCGATGAGGGTGATCTCCCAGGCCTCGTAGCCCCCGAACAGCGCCGAGAAGCGCATGACCAGGTAGACCCCCGCCTTGACCATGGTCGCCGCGTGCAGGTATGCGCTGACCGGCGTGATCGCGATCATGGCCCCGGGGAGCCAGAAGTGGAACGGTATCTGCGCCGACTTCGTGAACACCCCCAGCAGGATCAACGCACCCGCCGCCGCGGCTGGCGCTGGAGCCAGACGTTCCGGTTCGGCGAGGATCCGATTGAGGTCGCTGGTGCCCAGGCTGACGATGAGCACCACGAAGCCGGCCAGCAGGGCGAGGCCGCCACCGGAGGTGACCAGCAGCGCGTGGACCGCGGGGCGGGTGGCCTCCGGCTGGTTCAGCCCGATGAGGACGAACGACAGGACCGACGTCAACTCCCAGAAGACGAAGAGCACCAGGAGGTCGTTCGCGAACACCAGGCCCAGCATCACCCCGGCGAAGAGCGTCAACGAGACGTACAGGGTGGTGTGGCGGTCGGAGCCGCTCAGGTAGCGCGGGGTGTAGAGCATGATCAGAGCGCCCACCCCAAGTACCAGCAGCGCGTAGACCAGGGAGAGGGCATCCATACGGAAGGCGGCGGACACGTCGAGCGACGGCAGCCACCGCCACGAGATCTGCACGACCTCGTCGTCCAGGATCACCGGGAGCTGGGTGAGCAACAGGGCGGCCGCGACGGCGTACCCGGCGGCGAGGGGATAGCCCACGTTGCGTCCCAGCCATCGGCTGAGCGCGGGCACTGTGGCGGCGAGCCCGGCCTGCCAGGCGAGGACGATCGCCAGGATCATCCTGTGACGCCCGCACCGAGCGGGACCGACGTTCGTGGCGGCAGGTCGGATGCGCCGTGGCGGGCTGCCGAGAGAGGGCTCGGCGGGTCACGGTCAGGGGACATGGTTCCTTGATACAGGGCAGAACGGAGGAAAAAGCCCGCATCTTCCAAAGTAGCGCGAGCTGCTCGCCAACCGATGGATCGACTGTACCGCCTTGTCCTGGTAACGACTGCCGTAGGAAGGACAAGTCCGTCGCGCGACTCCGTCCGTCACAGGTGCCGGTGCCAGGAGGAGCGGGAGGCTGGCAGCCGAAGGCGTGCCGTTCGGCGCCAGAACCTTCGCGGTAGATACGGAGACTCTGGATGCCAGAGCACCGAACCCCGGCAGGCCCGACCAGAAGCCCGTGGGAAGCGCTGCCATGGTGGCTCCCCGTCGCAACTCTCTGCAGTATGTGTGTGCTGGTGCTCGCCGCGACCGCCTACCTGGCCGGTCGGCTCCTGCTCACGGTTGCTCCGTTGCCCCTGGCCGTGGCCATCTCCCTCCTGCTTGCCGCGCTGCTCAATCCCGTGAACAGGCTGTTGCGGCGGCTGCGGGTGCCGAACGCCCTGGCAGCTCTCGCCGCGTGCTGACGCTGCTCGGGCTGGTGGCGCTCGCCGTCACCGTCGTCACCAACCAGCTCACCACCCAGTTCGACGATCTCGGTGCGACACTGTCGGCCGGGCTGGCCCAGATCCGGCAGGCAGTCGTCGATGGGCCGCTCCCCGTCACCGAGGACCAGCTCGATGCGCTCGCCTCCGCGGTCCGGGAGCGAACCATGCAACGCTCCGCGGAACTCGACCCGGCCGACGCCGCCGGCAGCACCCTGGAGGCCGTCGGTGCGGCGCTCCTCGCCGTGGTCCTGCTCTTCTTCCTGCTCAAGGACGGCTCCCGGATGTGGGACTGGCTGCTGCGACCGGTTCCGGCGCCACTGCGTCCGACGATCGACGAGGCCGGGCGAGCTGGTTGGTGGGCAGTCAGCCGCTACATCGGAGGGCAAATGGTCGTGGCGGCGGTCGACGCCATCGGCATCGGGGTGGCTTTACTGATCATCGGTGTGCCGCTCGCCTTCCCCCTTGCACTGCTGACGTTCCTCGGCGGGTTCGTTCCGATCGTCGGGGCCACCGTCGCGGGTGCCGCAGCGGCCCTGGTCGCCCTCGTCGCTAACGGACCCACGGACGCCCTGCTCGTCATCGCCGCCGTCGTCGGCGTCCAGCAGCTCGAAGGCAACCTGCTGGAACCGCTGATCGTCGGGCGGGCTCTGCGGCTGCATCCCGCCCCCGTTCTCCTCGCAGTCACCGCGGGCACGCTGCTGGGCGGCATCGCCGGAGCTGTCGTCGCGGTGCCGATCCTGGCCGTGCTGCACCGGTCCGGCGCCGTCCTGGTCAGGCATGGAGTGCGGCAGCGAGACAGACAGCGGCCCGTCGGTGCTGAGTGATGGCGGTCCGACGGACCTCGACACGAGGCGTCGCCCGCCAGCGTCGAGGCGGTCGAGGATCACGCCGGACGCCGGTCAGCGGAGCGCAACGTCGCCGGCGGGCAGCGCGGGCTCGGGGGCGGGGCGCTCCCGGCGGGTCTCCACCAGCAGGTCGGGGCGGCCGAGCTGACGGACGGCCTTGTTGACCACGCGCTGCGCGGCGGCGAGGGATCGGACCGGGATCAGCTTGCCGCGGCTCTCCCGCCGGAGGACGAAGTAGTGCACCGCGGCACGGACCAGACCGCGGTCGGCGGCGCTGGAGTGGGCGGTGGCGATGACCAGCTCCCGCAGGCAGTCCGCGAGCCGCTCGGCCAGCTCCAGCTCGGGACCGTTCAGACCGGCACGGAGGGCGGCGAGGTGCCCGTCGACCTTGCGGATGAGCACATCGGTTCCGGGCCCGGACCCTCGCTCCTCCACGGTCATCCAAGCCCTCCACCCAACGCTGCGTCCCGAGTGAAGTTACTTTATGTTGCGCGGCACAAGCAAGCAGTTAAGTAAGACTTAACGCGTTCATCGGCGCAACCGTCGCGTAAGACCCGGAGCGGACACAAACATCAGCGCCCGGCGGCGTCTGGATGTCACACCGACGGGGCAGGATTGATGGTGTGGCGGACGAGGTGACCGGGGGGGACGCGGCGGTGCTCGCGGAGTTCGGCGCGGCGACCCGGGAGTGGTTCACCGCGGCCTTCGCCGCGCCCACCCCCGCCCAGGTCGGGGCCTGGCGCTCGGTGGCCGCCGGGCGCAACGCCCTCGTCGTCGCC
>JBARAE010000369.1:0-3205 GCA_049791715.1 Micromonospora sp. | reverse complement strand
CGATGACGCTTGCCGCGCCCACGGCGCGGTAACCGCCGACGGCGAGCACCGGCCCGGCGAGGGCGTGCGAGCAGACCCCGGCCAGCACCGCGGACGTGCCGGCCCGGCCGGTGATCCGGGCGTACCGGTCGGCGGCGCCGACCCGATCCAGTTCGGTGTAGACCAGCGCCTCCAGGGCGCCGGAGCGCAGCGCCCCACCGGCCCCCCAGAGCAGGAAGCCGACGGCGAACGCCGGATAGGACGGTGCCAGCACCCAGAGGGCGAAGCCGACCGCGGGCAGCAGCGGCGCCAGGCAGAGCAGGAGCCGGCGGGAGACCGCGTCGGCCCAGGCGCCGGAGGGCACCTCCAGGACGATGCCGGTCGCCGACCAGATCACGAAGAGCGAGGAGATCTGCCCGACCGACAGTCCGGTGTCGGCGAAGAGCAGCGCGTACACCGAGTAGAGCAGCACGAAGTCGGTGAGGAACGCGTAACCGTAGAGCGTTGCCGCCAGTCGGCGGACGGCCGGCACGCGCGCGGGGACGAGGATCATGAGGCCTTCCCACGGGGACGAGACGGACACCGGACGTACGGCGTCCGCGGCGGCCCGCGGCCTCGGCCTTCAGCGTGGGATCAACATCGCCAGGTCATGCGGTGATGGTAACGGGCGTACACCGCTCGCGGGTCCCCGCGAAACGGCAGCAGACACGCCACCGGGGTGGGACCCGGCTGGGCCCCACCCCGGTGGCGATGTCGACCGTCAGCGGCGGTACGGCTGCTGCGCGTCCGACGGCGGGATGATCATCGTGGCCTCGCTGTCCACGGCCTGCTCGGCGGTGGGCTGCCGCGGCGTGGTCGGCTGGGTGCGGTCCGAGTCGGCGTACGGCGCGACCGGCTGGGTGGGGTCGGCCGAGGCGTACGTGGTGCCCGGCTGGGTCTGGTCGGCCGCGGCGTACGGGGCGACCGGCTGGGTCCGGTCGGACTCGGCGTACGGGGCGACCGGCTGGCTCATCCGGGCCTCGACGTCGCGCCGACCCGCCTGGTACGCCCGGGCGTGCGTGGCGATCATCTGCGACTCCTGCTCGGCCCGGGTCAGCCAGTTCTCCCAGCGGCTCTGCATCGGACGGACCAGACCGCCGCCGACGCCGACGATCAGGATGCCGCCGATGGTGGCGAGCACGGCGATCAGCACCGGGGTGGTCACCGCGGTGGCGACGCCGATCTGGTTGAGGGCGGCGATGATGCCCAGCCCGAGGATGAAGATCGAGGCGATGTTCGCCAGGACCCGGCCGTAGGAGAGGCCGCCGAGGGCGCTGCTGATGATGTCCTTGACCGCATTGGCGATCGCGGCGGCCACCACGACGATCACGATGGCGACGAACGCCTTCGGCAGCCAGGCGACCACGCCGTGGAGCAGGTCGGAGATCGGGTTCGGACCCCAGATGCCGAAGGCGAGCAGCAGGGTCACCAGCAGCACCGCGTAGTAGGCCAGCTTCGCGATGATGTCGCTGGCGTCGTACCGGGACCGGGCGAGGGCGGTCTTGATGCCGCCGCGCTCGACGGCCCGGTCGAAGTGCACGCGCTCCAGCACCTTGTCGACGATCTTGAGGACGGCCTTGGCGATCAGCCAGCCGACCACGAGGATCGCGATGAAGGCGACGGCCTTGGGCAGGAACAGCATCACCGAGCGGAACGCGTCGCCCACCGCGTTCCCGAAGTTGTCTTTCATCGAAGAGCCTCCACGCACGGTTCGGGTCGGTCAGCCTGCACCTACCCGAACCGTGCGCTGGGGAAACGTGGTCGCGCGACGGGTCAGCTCCGCCGGCAGCGGTAGACGACGTCGGTGCCGGCCTGCACCGGTGACGGCTCGATGATGTTGACGGTGGCCGTCTCCCTCGTCGCGCCGACGCCACTGAACGTCCACTTGAGGGTGAGGATCACGGTCCGCTGCCCGCGGCCGACCCGTTCGCTGAGCAGGCTGCCCGGCGCGGCGTCCGATCGGAACCACTGGTAGCGGAGGACCCCGCCCCGACCGTTGGTCCGCACGGTCGCCACCACGTCCACGGTGACGTCGCAGCGGTCGCCCGCCGGTCGCGGCACTGCCACGGTGACGCCCTCGATCTCCAACGGGCTGATCCGCTGCCACAGATAGACGCCGACGACCGCGAGCAGCGCGACGGTGAGCAGCGTCGAAAGGATCGAGACGATTCGCCGCCACATCGGGCGCGACCGCCGGGCCGGGGCCACGGCCGGCCAGGCCGGCGCGGCGGGTGGGGTGGCGGGCACGCCGGGCCCGAACCGGATTTCGCCGGCCGGACGGGCGGTCGCCGGTTCCGGGGTGCCGGTCGGGGACGGCCCCTGCTGGTACGCCTCGGTGGCCGGCGCGGCGGCGGTCGGCGCGGTCGGCGCCGAAGCGCCGGTGGGCCCCACCCCGAAGCGGACGGTCGCGTCCGGAGACCCGAGGTGCACGGTGGCGTCGGTCGACCCGAGGTACGCGGTGGCGTCCGCCGCCGCGAGGTGCACGGTGCGGTCCGGGTCGGCGTGCCCGGCCCGGTCGAGTGGCCGGGTGCGGTCCAGGTCGACGGTCGCTCCGGGATCGGCCTGGGCCGGCACGGCGCGGGTGGGCAGCGCCTCGGTGGGCTCCTCCGGCCGGCTCACGCGGGCCGTCCCGGTGCCGTCGTGGACCTGCTGACAGAACTCACGGGAACTCCTAGCCGGGGGTGCAGTAGTTGTAGAGCGTCACGTAGATCGGCGACGCGGCGGTGGTCGAGTTGCCGGCGGCGTCGACGGCTGTGACGTACACCGGGATCCGGGTGCTGTCCTTCGGCGCCGGGAGGGGGCCAAGGGTGCCCTGGAACCCGCCCTGCCCGTTGGACGTCATTCCCACCGACGAGGTGACTCCCTCGAGGGTGTAGCGGAAGCTGACCCGCAACGCGTCCGGGCGGGTGCGGTCGTCGGAGACGGTGGCGGAGATGGCGCTGGTCTTGGCGCCGTACAGGCAGCCCCGCGGTTCGAGCTGGGTCGGGTAGGCACTGACGCCGGCGACCGAGGGGGCGGTGACGTCCGGCGGCGGCGGTGGCGGGGTGCTCGTCGACGGGCTGGGCGCGGGCGCGCTGGTGCGTACCGGTGAACGCGTCGGGACGGCGGACCGGGATCGGCTCGGTGTGGCGCTCGGGGTCGCGGACCCGGTGGCGGACGGGGTGGGGGTGACCGCCGGCTGCGTCGT
>JBARAE010000368.1:0-14075 GCA_049791715.1 Micromonospora sp. | reverse complement strand
CGGCCGGGCCCCGCGCGACCGCGAGCACCCGCAACCCGCGCTCCGCCATGTCGTGCGCCACGCCCAGCGCCCCGGCGCGGTCGAGGTCGCGGCACGCCGCGATCACCCGCTCCGGCGCTCCCTTCACGTGCAGCGCGCCGCCGGCCACGGCGGCCGAGCGCAGCCGGCGCGGGTCGAACGGCAGCCGCAGGACGGTCGGGTCGGCGCGGAATCGGGCCTCCAGGTCGATCCCGGCCCGCCGCCCGAGGACGTCGAGGGCCACCTCCATCGGATCGCCCTGCGCCCGCCAGTGCCCGTCGCGGCGCACCAGCCGTCCGGTGGAGGCGCGCACCGCGGAATACGCCAGCTCCGCGACGGCCTCCCGGGCCTCCGGGCTGCCGGTGATCCGGCCGGCCGGGTCGTACCCGTCACCGGTCACGGTGGCCCGGCCCCCCGGCGTCCACACCTCGACAACGGCCATCTCGTTGCGGGTGAGGGTGACGGTCTTGTCGGTGCAGATGAACGTCACCGACCCGAGCGTCTCCACCGCCTCCAGCCGCTTGACCAGCGCGTTGCGCCGGGCCATGTTCCGCGCGCCGATGGCGAGCGCCAGCGTCACGGTCGGCAGCAGCCCCTCGGGCACGAGCGCGACGGTGACCCCCAGGGCGAACAGGAAGCCCTCGACCGGCGGCAGCCCGATCAACTGGGACAGCCCGAACAGGACGCTGCCGGCGCCGATCGCCACGGCGGCAACCACGCTCACCACGCGGTTGAGCCGTACGGCCAGCGGGCTGGGCGGGCGCCGGACCTGCCGCGTCAGGTCGGCGATGCCCGCCAGCCGGGTCCGCCCCGCCGTCGCGGTCACCACCGCCTCGGCCGTGCCCTCCACCACGAACGTCCCCGCGTACAGCGGCTCACCGACGCCGACCCGGCGGGGCACGCTCTCCCCGGTCAGCAGCGACTCGTCCACCGCCAGGCCGACCGCCACCGAGGTGCGCAGATCGGCGCTGACCCGGTCGCCCGCCTCCACCAGGACGACGTCACCGGGCACCAGCTCGACCGCCGGCACCTCGTGCCGGCGGCCGTCGCGGCGTACCACGGCGGTGACGGGCAGCAGGTCCCGCAGCCGGTCGACCGCCCGATCCGCCCGGTACTCCTGGACGAACGCGAAACCGCCGTTGACCAGGATCACGATGACGATCGCGACGCCCAGCTGCGGCATGCCGGCCGCGACCGCCAGGCCGGCCGCGCCCCACAGCAGCAGCGCGAAGAGGTGCACGAACTGGCGCAGGAACGCGAGCGCCGCGGAGGGCCGACCCTCGACCGGCAACCAGTTCGGTCCGTACCGCTCACGTCGGCGCGCCGCCTCGGCCGCGGAGAGGCCGGTCGACACGGTAAGCGGGAGCGTGTTCTGGCCCACGGTGGTCCTCCCCGGGAGTGCAGCCGAACGTCGCGAAGGGTGCCGAGACGTTCGGGAGCTACGTCAGCAGGGCGTCGAGGGTGACGAACCGGTAGCCCTTGCTCCGCAACTGGTGGATGACCGTGGGCAGCGCGTCCGCATCCAGCGTGGAATGGTCATCGGGGTTGGCTCCGACGTGCATGAGCACGATCTCGCCGGGGCGCGCCGCGCCCACCGTACGGCTCACCACCTGGCCGGTGGTGATGCCGGCGTCGGTGCCCTTCCAGCCGAGCGTGTCGACCGTCCACCGGACCGCCACGTACCCCCGGCTGTTGACCACCGCGATGGTGCGCGCGTCGCGGTCACCGTAGGGGAAGCGGAACAGCGGGCGGGTGTTCGTACCCCCGGCTGCCAGGATCTGCCGCTCCCCGGTGGACAGTTCGGCCCGGACGGCGTCGTCGCTCAGGCGCGTCAGGTAGGGGTGGGTCGCGGTGTGGTTGCCGAGCCGGTGACCCGCGGCCACGATGGCCCGCACGGCCGCCGGGTGGCGTTCGGCGAAGCTGCCGGTCAGGAAGAACGTGGCCCGCACCTGCTCGTCGGCCAGGGTACGCAGGATGGCCGGCAGGCCGTCGGCGTTGCTGCCGGCGTCGAAGGTCAGCGCCACGACCGGCTGCGAGGTGGGAATCCTTTCGACGTCCTTGCCGAGCAGCGCGCGGGGCACCCCCGGCACAGTCGGCGACGGCGAGCGGGTCGGCGACGGGGAGCGGGTCGGCGACGCCGTCGCGCTGCGTGTGGGGGAGGCCGGCGGGGAGACGCCGGGGGATCCCGACGGTGACACCGACGGCGACGGAGACGTCGGGGCTGACGTCGTCGTCGAGATCGACGGCTCGGGCCCGGGCGCCGCGGCGCGGTCGTCCCGCCGGACGACGGTGACCGCGAGAAAGACCAGCAGCACCGCCGCGACGGCGGCGCCCACGACCGCGGGAACGACCATCCGATGTCGCATGACGACCTCCTCGCCGGCGCAGAACCGCAGAGATACTCACTCACCTTCACCGTCCGCCGGCCCGCCGACCGGGCGCAGGGCCCAACGGCAGGACGTGCGAGGCCGATGGTCCCGGGGCCGCCGTCGCGCCGGGGGGAACGGGGCGGCGGAGTGACCTTCTGCCCTGCTGCTGCCCGGCACCCCGGCCGTACGGTCGAGGCGTCACCCGAGGGGCGGAGGTCAGAGATGAAGACGACGAGCTATGGCCGGCAGGCCCTGGACACGGTCATGACGATGCGTCCGACCGACGTCGACGCGGTGCCGTGGCAGCCGGTACCGGGATGCCCCGGTGTCCTCGCCAAGGACCTGTGGCGTTCCGGCGACCTGCACGACGCGTTGATCTCGTACGAACCGGGCGCCGGCACCCCCGGCCACCCCCACGCGGGCGCGCACCACCACATCTGGGTGGTGTCCGGCTCCGCCTCGATCGCGGGGCGACACGTGACCGCCGGCTCCTACATCCACGTGCCACCCGGGGTCGCCCACCCCGTTGCCGACGTCGGCGAGATGGGCTGCCTCCTGCTGCAGATGCACCGCCCGCTGCCGGTCGACGCGGCCTGACCACCGACGGTCCACCCGGCGGCCCGAGGTCCCTCCGTCCCGTGCGCGGTGAGCGGTTCGGGACGGAGGTCCCGCCGGCAGGGACCAAACGCCCTGGGGGGCGGGCCCGCCGAGCGGGGAGCATGAAAGCAGACGCCCACCGGCGAAGAGGGGAAACCCTCGGGTGGCAGGGAACTGGGACGGCGGTCCTCGGATCGCAAGACCCACCATCGCCAAGATGGTTTCCCCCACCCGGCGTACCGCCCGCCGGTGGGCGTCTTCATGCCGGCTGCCATCTCCTCGTGGCGTCTCCGGATCGCCGGACCGACTTTCGGCCCACCCACCGGTGCCTTTCGGCTCCTGATGCGACGCCCCGTCCCCGCGACGCTTGAGGGCAGAGAGACAGCCCCGCGGTCGAGGAGAGGCGGCGCCACATGTTCGGAGTACGCATCCACGGGCGCGGCGGGCAGGGCGTGGTCACCGCCGCCGAGCTGCTGTCCGTCGCCGCCTTCGCCGAGGGCCGGCACGCGCAGGCCTTTCCCAGCTTCGGCTCGGAGCGGACCGGTGCGCCGGTGATCGCCTACTGCCGCCTCGACACCCGCCCCATCCGTACCCGGGAGCCGATCGCCGCCGCGGACTGCGTGATCGTGCAGGACCCCACGCTGCTGGGACACGTCGACGTCCTGGCCGGGCTGCGCCCCGAGGGGTCGGTCCTGGTCAACTGGGCCGGCCGGGTGGACCAGCTCGGCGTGGAGCTGCCACCGGCCACGGTCGTGGTCGCCGCCACGGATCTCGCGCTGCGCCACGTCGGCCGGCCGGTGCCCAACGCCGCCCTGCTGGGCGGGTTCGCCGCCCTCACCCGGCAGGTCCGGCTGGAGTCGGTGCTCGACGCGATCCGCCAACGGTTCCCGGCGCCGCTCGCCGGCGCCAACGTCGCGGGGGCGCAGGCCGCGTACGACCTCGTCCGCGCCGAGTGTGAGGAGCGGCAGCATGCGTAGCCAGATCGAGGGTTCCCGCGCGGTCGCCGAGGCCGTCGCGCTGTGCCGCCCGCAGGTGATCCCCGCGTACCCGATCTCGCCGCAGACCCACATCGTCGAGGCGCTCAGCGAACGGGTGGCGACGGGCGCGCTCGAGCGCTGCCAGTTCATCAACGCCGAGAGCGAGTTCGGCGCGATGTCGCTGGCGATCGGGGCCGCCGCGGCCGGCGGCCGCTCCTACACCGCGACGGCCAGCCAGGGGCTGCTGTTCATGGCCGAGGCGCTGTACAACGCCGCCGGCCTCGGACTGCCCATCGTGATGACGGTGGCCAACCGCGCCATCGGCGCCCCCATCAACATCTGGAACGACCACAGCGACGCGATGAGCCAGCGCGACTCGGGCTGGGTGCAGCTCTACGCGGAGAGCAACCAGGAGGCGGTCGACCTGCACCTGCTGGCCTTCCGGCTGGCCGAGGAGCTGTCGCTGCCGGTGATGGTGTGCATGGACGGGTTCGTGCTCACCCACGCCGTCGAGGCCGTCGACCTGCCCGACCAGGCCGGCGTGGACGCGTTCCTGCCGCCGTACCAGCCGCGCCAGGTCCTCGACCCGGCCGACCCCGTGTCGATCGGCGCGATGGTCGGCCCGGAGGCGTTCACCGAGGTGCGCTACCTGGCCCACGTCCGGCAACTGGAGGTGCTCGAGCGGCTGCCGTACCTGGCGAGGGAGCTGGCGGCCCTCACCGGACGCCGGCTCGGCGTCGTCAGCCCGTACCGGTGCGATGGCGCGGACACCGTGGTGGTGGCGCTCGGCTCCGTCCTCGGCACCCTCCAGGACACCGTGGACGAGCTGCGCGACGAGGGCGTACCGGTGGGGGTGCTCGGCGTCACCGCGTTCCGGCCGTTCCCGTTCCAGGCGGTGGCGGCCGCGTTGGCCGGTGCCCGCCGGGTGGTGGTGCTGGAGCGCGCCTTCGCGACCGGTGTTGGCGGGATCGTCACCGCCGATGTCCGCGCGGCCCGGCCCGGCACCGCCTGCCACACCGTGGTGGCCGGACTGGGCGGTCGCCCGGTCACCTCCGCATCGCTGCGCCGCATGCTGCGCGACGCCGTGACCGACCAGCTCGAACCGTTGACGTTCCTGGATCTCCACCGGGAGGTGGTGGACCGGGAGCTGACTCGCGCGGCGGCCACCCGCCGGTCCGGACCGACCGCGGAGAACGTCCTGCACGATCTGCGAGGAGGGGCGCGATGAGCAGCCAGCCCGTGTTCTTCTACCAGGTCGGCACGTTCGCCGTCGGCAACCGGCTGTTGGACCCCGCGATGCGCTCCGGCCAGGCCGACCCGGACCGGACCAACGCGCTGACCTCGGGCCACCGGGCCTGTCAGGGCTGCGGCGAGGCGCTCGGCGCCCGGTACGTGCTCGACGCCGCGATGCGGGCCACCGGCGGCAAGCTCGTCGTGGTGAACGCGACCGGCTGCCTGGAGGTGTTCTCCACCCCGTATCCGGAGACGTCGTGGCGGGTCCCCTGGCTGCACTCGCTCTTCGGCAACGCCCCGGCGGTCGCCGCCGGAGCCGCCGCCGCCCTGCACGCCCAGGGCCGGGACGACATCCGGGTCCTCGGGCAGGCCGGCGACGGCGGCACCGTCGACATCGGGCTCGGCTGCCTGTCGGGGATGTTCGAGCGCAACGACGACGTGCTCTTCGTCTGCTACGACAACGAGGCGTACATGAACACCGGCGTGCAGCGGTCCGGCGCCACGCCACCCGCCGCCCGCACCGCCACCACCCCCGCCGTCGGCGACCGGCCGGGCAACCGGTTCGGCCAGGGCAAGGACCTGCCCGCGATCGCGATGGCCCACGGCATCCCGTACGTCGCGACGGCCACCGTCGCCGACCTGCGCGACCTGGAGGCCAAGGTGGCCCACGCGATGACGGTCCGGGGCGCCCGGTACCTGCACGTTCTCGTGCCCTGCCCGCTCGGCTGGGGAAGCGCGTCCTGCGACACCATCCGGGTCGCCCGCCTGGCCACCGAGAGCGGACTGTTCCCGGTCTTCGAAGCCCGCCACGGCGCGGTCACCAGCGTGCGCCCCATCCGCCGCCGGGCGTCGGTGGAGGAGTACCTGCGGCTCCAGCGCCGCTACCGGCACCTGTTCGAACCCACCCGGCGCGACGACGTGCTCGACGCGATCAGTGCCATCGCCGAGCACAACATCCACCGGTACGGACTGCTCGCGCACCCGGAGGTGGCGTGATGACCGACAAACCCTTCGCCATCACGCTCGGCGTCGGTTCGAGCCTGGCCAACCACACCGGCAGCTGGCGGGTGGACCGCCCGGTGTACGTGACCCGCCGGCCGCCGTGCGCGGACGCCTGCCCGGCGGGGGAGGACCCGCAGGGCTGGCTGTACCGGGCCGAGGAGGGCGGCTACGAGGCGGCCTGGCGGGAGATCATGACCGTCAACCCGTTCCCGGCGGTCATCGGCCGGGTCTGCTACCACCCGTGCCAGAGCGCCTGCAACCGCGGCCAGCTCGACGAGGCGGTCGGCATCAACGCGGTGGAACGGTTCCTCGGCGACGAGGCGATCCGCCGGGGCTGGACGGTCACCGGCGACGCACCGCCCACCGGGCACCGGGTGCTCGTCGTCGGCGCCGGGCCGGCGGGGCTGTCCGCCGCGTACCACCTGCGGTTGCTCGGCCACGACGTGACGGTGCGGGACGGTGGCGAGCAACCGGGCGGGATGATGCGGTACGGCATCCCCGCCTACCGGCTGCCCCGCGACGTCCTCGACGCGGAGATCGCCCGCATCGTCGACCTCGGGGTACGGCTGGAGCTGCGGCACACCGTGACCGACCTGTCGGCGGAGGCGGCCGACTTCGACGCGGTGTTCGTCGCCGTCGGCGCGCAGCTCGGCCGGCGGGTCGACATCCCGGCCGGCGACGGTGCCCGGGTGCTCGACGCGGTCACCATGCTGCACCGCGTCGCCGACGGGCAACCGCCGCAGCTCGGCCGCCGGGTCGTCGTGTATGGCGGCGGCAACACGGCCATGGACGCGGCCCGCTCGGCCCGCCGGATCGGCGCGACCGACGCCGTCGTCGTCTACCGACGTACCCGCGACCGGATGCCCGCCCACGAGGTGGACCTGAGCCAGGCACTCGACGAGGGCATCACCGTGCGCTGGCTGTCGACGCTCACGCAGATCGACGGCGACCGGGTCCGGGTGGAGAAGATGCGCCTGGACGACAGCGGGTTCCCGCAGCCCACCGGCGAGTACGACGATCTGCCCGCCGACGCGGTCGTGCTCGCGGTCGGCCAGGAGGCCGACCTGTCTTTGCTGTCCGGGCTCGACGGCGTCGAGCTGGACGGCGGCACCGTCCGGGTCGACCTGGACCTCATGACGGGCCACGCCGGTGTCTTCGCCGGCGGGGACATCGTGAGCGCGAGGAGTGAGCTGGCGAGCCCCGCAGTCGCGAACAACCGGACTGCGGTCCGAGCCGAGCAGACCGTCACCAACGCGGTCGGCCAGGGCCGCCGTGCCGCGTCTGCCATCGACGCGTACCTGAAGGGCTGCCCGGCGGAGCCGGTGCCGCCGACCGCGCCGGCCGGCTTCGAGCAGCTCAACACCTGGTACTACTCCGACGCGCCGGCCACGGTCGCGCCCCGGCTCGCCGCCGCCCGGCGGGTGTCGACCTTCGACGAGGTCATCGGCGGGCTGGACGAGTCGACCGCGCTGTTCGAGGCCCGTCGGTGCCTGTCGTGCGGCAACTGCTTCGAGTGCGACAACTGCTACGGCATCTGCCCCGACAACGCGATCCGCAAGCTCGGGCCGGGCCTCGGCTTCGAGATCGACTACGAGTACTGCAAGGGCTGCGGCCTGTGTGTCGCGGAATGCCCGGCGGGTGCCATCGAGATGGTCCCCGAGCAGGCGCGGCAGTGAGGAGACGATGAGATGAATCCGCTGACCGTGGGGGTGCGTCGGGAGGACGAGCCCGGCGAACGGCGGGTCGCGCTGACCCCCGACGGGGTGGGCCGGCTGGTCGCGGCCGGCATGACGGTGCTGGTGGAATCGGATGCCGGCACGGCGGCCTGGTTCGACAACGACTCCTACGCGGAGGCCGGCGCGGACCTGGTCACCACCGGTGAGTTGTACGACCGCGCCGACGTGGTGCTGTCGATCGGCCCCGTCGCACCCGAGCGGCTGCGCGCCGGTCAGGCGGTCGTGGGCATGTTCGGGCCGCTGCGGCAGCCCGGGTACGCCGCCGACCTGGCCGCCCGTGGCGTGACGATGGTCAGTCTGGACGGCATCCCGCGGACGCTCTCCCGCGCCCAGACGATGGACGCGCTCACCTCGCAGGCGAACATCGCCGGCTACAAGGCCGTGCTGGTCGCGGCCAACGCGTACGAACGGTTCTTCCCGCTGCTGATCACGGCTGCCGGGACGGCCCGGCCGGCCGAGGTGCTCGTCCTCGGCGCCGGCGTGGCGGGACTGCAGGCGATCGGCACGGCCCGTCGGCTGGGTGCGGTGGTGCGCGCCTACGACGTGCGGCCCGCCGCCCGCGGTGAGGTGGAGTCGCTGGGCGCGGCCTTCGTGGAGCTGGCGTCGGTTGCCGACGCCCGCGGCGAGGGCGGGTACGCCCGCGCCCTGACCGAGGACGAACAGCAGGCGCAGCAGCGGGAACTCGCCGAGCAGATCGTCCGCCACGACGTCGTCATCACCACCGCCCAGGTGCCCGGCCGGCGACCGCCGCTGCTGGTGACCGCCGACGCGGTGAAGGCGATGCGACCGGGCTCCGTGATCGTCGACCTCGCCGCCAGCCCGCTCGGGGGCAACGTCGCCGGCTCCGAGCCCGGCCGGACCGCCGTGACCGGAAACGGGGTCACCGTCATCGGGGCGGACAACCTGCCCGCCACCATGCCCACCGCCGCGTCGTCCGCGTACAGCCGGAACATCACGGCCCTGCTGCTGCACCTCGTACGCGACGGGGTGCTGACGGTCGACACCGGCGACGAGATCCAGGCGGGGGTGGTCGTCACCCACGACGGCGCCGTCGTCCACGCGGGCGTCGCCCGTCTGCTGGAGAGGACAACGTCATGACCTTGGAACTCCTGGCCGACCTGAGCATCTTCCTGCTGAGCCTGCTCGTGGGCTTCGAGGTGATCAGCAAGGTGCCGGCGACCCTGCACACGCCGTTGATGTCGGCCGCCAACTCCATCCACGGCATCGTCCTCGTCGGCGCGATGCTGATCGCGGTGACCGCGGACAACCTGCTCGGCTACCTGCTGGGCTTCGTCGCCGCGGCGTTCGCCACGATGAACGTGGTGGGCGGATACGCGGTGACCAACCGGATGCTCGCCATGTTCCGTGCCCCCGCCCCGAAGCAGCCCGCCGAGGAGGAGCGATGAGCACCCTCGACACGGTGGTCCGGCTGGTGTACCTGGCCGCGGCGGCCTGCTTCGTGATCGGGCTGCATCTGATGAACTCGCCGCGCACGGCCCGGCGCGGCAACACCGTCTCCGCCGCCGGAATGGTCGCCGCCGCCGTCGCCACGCTGGTGCTGCTGGTCGACTCCGGAGCGGTGTCCGTCACCGGCTGGGTGGTGCTGCTCTGCGGCGGGGCCGTCGGCGCGGCCGCCGGCTGGTACTTCGCCCGGACCGTGGCCATGACCGCCATGCCGCAACTGGTCAGCCTGTTCAACGCGGTCGGCGGTGGTGCCGCCGGGCTGATCGCGGTGCACGACTTCACCCGCGTCGCCGCGGGCGGCGGTGACCTGTCCGCACGGGTCGCCGTGCCGACCGTCCTCGACATCGTGATCGGCGCGGTGACGCTGGCCGGCTCCCTGGTCGCCTCGGGCAAGCTCCAGGGCGTCGTGCCCAGCCGGCCGCTGGTCTTCCGCGGCGCGCGGGCGCTCAACGCCACCCTGGCGCTGGTGATGATCGCCGCCGGCGGATACCTGGCCACCGGCGCGGCGAACGTCACCGTGCTCGTGGTGCTCGCCGTCGCCGCCACCGCCTTCGGGATCACCATGGTGCTGCCGATCGGCGGCGCCGACATGCCGGTCGTCATCTCGCTGCTCAACGCCTTCACCGGCACCGCCGTCGCGATGGCCGGCTTCGTCATCGGCAACACCGTCCTGATCATCGCCGGGGCGCTGGTCGGCGCCTCCGGCGGCATCCTCACCAAGCTGATGGCGGACGCGATGAACCGGTCGATCGCCAACATCATCGTGGGCGGCTTCGGCACCAGCGACGCGCCTACCGCCGACGCCGGTCCGGGGGCACAGGTCCGCGCCGTCTCGGCCGACGACGCGGCGATCCAGCTCGCGTACGCCAGCAAGGTCGTCATCGTTCCCGGGTACGGTCTGGCCGCCGCGCAGGCCCAGCACGAGGTCCGCGAACTGGCCGACCTCCTGCAGACGCGCGGCATCGAGGTCTCGTACGCCATCCACCCGGTCGCCGGCCGCATGCCGGGGCACATGAACGTGCTGCTGGCCGAGGCGAACGTGCCGTACTCGCAGCTCAAAGAGATGGACGAGGCCAACCGCGAGCTGGCGCGGGCGGACGTGGCGCTGGTCATCGGCGCCAACGACGTCGTCAACCCCGCCGCCCGCCGGCCCGGCAACCCGGTCTCCGGTATGCCGATCCTCGACGTGGACCACGCGAGGAGCGTCCTCGTCATCAAGCGGTCGATGGGGCACGGGTACGCGGGCATCGACAACGAGCTGTACAGCGACCCGCGGACCGGCATGTACTTCGCCGACGCGAAGAAGGGCCTGGCCGAACTCGCCGCCGCGGTCAAGACGATGGTGGGGTGATGCTGGGTGCAGCCCCTGGGTCAACGCCAGAACGACCGGCCGGTGCAGCGGCTCACGGCCGTCGACCTGATCAACCTCTACGTCGAGACCCCGTCGGCGCCGACACGCGTCGGCGCCCTGGCCATCCTCGACGGGCGCCGGCTCGTGGACTCCTCGGGGCGACTGCGGCTGGCGGCCATCCGGGAGGTCATCGGCCGTCGGCTCGACGGCGTACCGCGACTGCGCCAGATCATTCACCGGCCAGGCCCGCTCGCGGGACGCCCGGTGTGGGCGGATGATCCGTGCTTCCGCCTCGACCGGCACGTACAGCAGCTCGCACTCACCCCGGGCCAGGACCTCACCGACCTGGCCATGCATCTGGTGACCAGCCCGCTCGACCGGGCGCACCCGCTGTGGCGCATGTGGTTCGTCACCGGCCTGCCCGGCGGCGACGTCGCCCTCGTCTTCGGCATGCATCACGTGGTGGCGGACGGCATCACGACCGTACGCGTCGTCGGGTCGCTCATGGACGGACCGCCTCTCGGGGAGCGGCAGCCGGCGGCCCGGCCCTGGGTAGCGCAGCCGCCACGCCGCTGGGGTGCCCTCGTCCTGGAGAATCTCCGCGGCAGGCGGTCAGGGTGGCGCGGCCCGCCGCTGGGGCAGTGGCGGCGGATGATGCGCATGCGTAGCGCCCCGCGCACGTCGCTGAACCAGCCCGTCGGGGCCCACCGGCGGCTCGCGGCGATCACGATGGACCTCGCCGCGGCCAAGGATGTGGCGCACCGCTACCACGGCAAGATCAACGACGTGGTTCTGGCGGTGGCCGCGGGCGGCGTTCGACGCCTGCTGCAGGGCCGATCGGAGCGGGTCGACGGCGTACGGGTGCACGTCAGCGTCGCCGTATCGCTGCGCCCGTCCGCGGTTGAGGGCGAGGTGGGCAACCGGTCCGGCGGCATCGCCCTGCGCGTACCGCTCGACGCGGATCCTCACGCGCGGCTCCGCGAGATCGCCCGCGAGAGCGCCGAGGCCAAGTCGGACCAGCTGCCCACCGTCGGCAACACGCTGCTGGTATGGCTGGCGCGGATCGGTCTGCTTCGGTACTTCAGCCGCCACCAGCGCATGATCAATATCGTGGAGAGCAACGTGGTCGGTCCGCCGGCCACGGTCAGCCTGCTCGGCGCGCCGGTCCGGAGCATCACCCCCGTCGGCACCCTCGCCGGGAACCTCTCCCTCGGATTCCTCGCGCTGTCGTACGCGGGCCGGCTCACGATCGCCGTTCAGGCCGATGCCGACCAGTACCCGGACCTGCCGGTCCTCCTCGCGGCGATGGAGCGGGACTGCTCGGCGTTGCTGGCGAAGCCCACCAGCGTCGCACCGCCTCCGCCTCCCGTGGCGCCAGGCCACCTCCCGCTCAGGTGATGCGGTCGGCGGCGAAGGCGGCGGATCAGGTTCCCGGCGCGGTCAGCACGGTCCCGGTTTCTGCCGGCGCCGGTGTCACGGCCCGCCGTTCGTGCCGGCGGGTCAGGCCGACCCCGATGAGCACGACCACCATCCCGGTGGCGGTCCGGAGGCTGACTTCCTCGTCGAGTACGACTGCCCCCAGCGCCACCGACACCACCGGCAACAGATAGCCGACCGTCGCGGCGTTGGTGGCACCCTCGGCGGTGATGATCCGGTAGGTGAGGTGAAAGGTGATCCCGGTGGCGACGACGCCCAGGATCACGACGGCGATCAAGGCCTTCGGGCCGATCTCGATCGGCGCCAGACCGCCGGCCGGCAGGGTGAGCGCGGTGAGGCCGGTTGCGGCGATGAGCTGCGCGGCGGACAGCGAAATGGTGGGGATGCCCGTACCGACCAGGTTGCGGTCCAGGTACGCGAAGCCGACGGCGTAGCTCGAAGCCGCGGCGACGATGGCGAGAGCGCCCCACCCGACCGGCCCGGTCGTTCGCCAGGGAGCGAAGATCACGACAACTCCGGCGAACCCGAGCAGGAGCCCGGCCAGCCGGACCGGCCGAAGTCCGCGCTCCGAGCGGAGGAGGACGCCGATCAGCAGGGACCACAGCGGGGTCGTCGCGTTCAGTACGCCGGCGACGCCGGAATCGATGGTCTGCTGGCCGAAGCTGAACATGGCGAACGGCAGGGCGTTGCAGAAGAAGGCGGCCACGACAAGGCGACCCCAGATCGCCCCACTCCGCGGCAGCCGCCGACCCGAGCCGAGGCATGCGACCAGCAGAGCGGCCGCTCCGAGGACGCACCGGCTGAGGGTGACCTGAACCGGAGTCAGGGCGTCAAGGGCCAGCTCGATCCAGAGGAAGGTCGATCCCCACAGCAGAGCGAGCACTCCCACCCGCATCCACGCCCAGATCCTGTCCACCGGCACCGTTCACCCCGATCTCCTCGGTCCGTCCCATGCACAGTGCCGTGCCGTACTGAAAAGGAAAAGCAAAAGATTCTGCACGAGCATTAAGCTCTGCTACATGCTCGACGTGAGGCGCATGCAGGTGCTGCGCGCGGTCGTCACCAGCGGGTCGGTGACCGCGGCGGCCGCGCACCTCGGGTACACCCCCTCGGCTGTCAGCCAGCAGGTGGCGGCGCTTGAGAAGGAGGCCGGGATCACGCTGCTCGAACGGGTCGGCCGAGGTGTGCAGCCCACGGCCGCGGGCCGGCTGCTCACCAGGCACGCGGCCATCATCAGCCAGCATGTCGCCGAAGCCGAGACCGCGCTGGCCGACCTGCGGGCGGGGCGTACGGGCCGGCTGACGATCCGCTACTTCGCCTCCGTCGGCCCGACCCTGCTCGCACCCGCCCTCGCCCGGTTCCGGCGCGAGCACCCCGGGGTGACGATCGATGCCAAGGTGGCCGATCCGGATGATCGACTGCCGACCGTGGGGCAGGGTGACGCCGACCTGGCCGTCGTGGTCCGCCGACCGATCGACGAAAGCCACCACGGCATCCGCGTGGTGCACCTGCTCGACGACGTGTACGAGGCCGTGCTGCCCACCGGACACCCGCTCGCCGTGCAACGGGTGCTGGACCTGGCCGACCTTGCCGGAGAGCCCTGGGTCGGCAGCGAACCCCCTGGGCCCTGCCTGGAGCCCATCATCGACGCCTGCGCCGCGGCGGGCTTCAGCCCGGACTTCGTGGCGAGGTCGGAGGACTACGCCACCGCTCAGGGATTCGTCGCGGCTGGCCTAGGCGTCAGCCTCATCCCCAGGCTGGGACTGGGAACCCGCCATCCTGGCGTCACCATCCGACGGGTCCGCCGCCCGCAGCCGATCAGGACGATCTACGCCGCCGTCCGGGAGATCTCATTGGCCCAGCCCGCACTGCGCGCGCTGATCGACGCCCT
>JBARAE010000367.1:0-8295 GCA_049791715.1 Micromonospora sp. | reverse complement strand
GCGCGTCCCCGGTACGCGGACGCCGCCGCTCGGGGACGACCGGCCACCGCCGCAGCCCCGCCGGACCGACCGGTCGCCGCGTCTGGGGTCGACCGCCTGGAAGGCTGCCGCACGCCCGGCCCACCCGCGCGATCCGCTGCCCGGGTTCGTCGCGCTGGTCCCGCTGAGCCTGCTGACGGCCTTCTTCGCCTGGGTGAGCGCCGGACCGTTGTGGCTGGCGGTGGGGCACTCCACGACCGGCACCGTGGTGATCGCCGAGTGCACCGGCGGCGGGCTGACCCAGCGCTGCCGGGGCGTCTTCCGCGCCGAGGACGGGCGGTTCACCGCGCACGGGGTACGGGTCGCCGGGGTGCCCGCCGAGCGCACCGCCACCGGCACCGCCCTGCCGGCCCGGATGACCGGGGCGAAGGACGACACCGCCTACGCGGACAGCGGGCCGGGCCGCCACCTGCGCTGGCTGCTCGGGCTCCTGCTGGTGGTGGCCTGCACCGCCGGGATCGTCCGGTGGACCGGTGCCGGCCGGCTGCCGGACCGACGGAGTCGCCGCTGGGCGGTCGGGGCCGCGCTGGCCGGCCCGCTGCTGATCACCGCGGGCTTCCTCGCCGCCGCCTGGTGACCGGCGGCAGGCGATCAGCTGTGCACGACGGTGTAGACCTCGCGGCGGCGCAGGCCGTACTCGGTGGCGACCTCCGTGATGGCGTCCCGGCGGGACAGCCCGCCGGCCTCCCGCTCGGCCACCGCCGCGCGCAGGATGTCGTCGTCGGGTCGGGACGCGGGGGTGGGCGGCGCGCCGGCCACCACCAGCGTGATCTCGCCCCGGGGCTCGCCCTCGGCGGCCCACTCGGCCAGCTCGCCCAAGGGCCGGCGGAGCACCTCCTCGTACGTCTTGGTCAGCTCCCGGCAGAGCGCCGCGGGCCGGTCGGGGCCGAACGCAGCGGCGAGGTCGGCCAGCGCGGGGGCGATCCGGTGCGGCGCCTCGAACAGCACCAGCGTGCGTTCCTCGGCGGCCAGCGCGCGCAGCCGGGACAGGCGGGCGCCCGGCGTGCGGGGCAGGAAGCCCTCGAAGCAGAACCGGTCGGAGGGCAGGCCGGAGAGGGCCAGGGCGGTGGGCACCGCGCTCGGGCCGGGAGCGGCGGTGACCGGGACACCGGCGTCGAGCGCGCCCCGGACCAGCCGGTAGCCGGGGTCCGAGACGCTGGGCATGCCGCCGTCGGTGACCAGGGCGACCACGTACCCGGCGGTGAGCACGTCGACCAGCTCCGGGGTGCGCCGCTCCTCGTTGCCCTCGAAGTAGGAGACGATCCGGCCCGGCACGGTGACGTCCAGGTCCCGGGCCAGCCGGGTGAGCCGGCGGGTGTCCTCGGCGGCGACCACGTCGGCGGTGGCGAGCACCTCGCGGAACCGGACCGAGGCGTCGGCGGGATTGCCCAGCGGCGCGCCGAGGAGAATCAGTCGCCCGACCTCGGACATATCACCCACGGAACCTGCTCCTTCATCGACGGTGGTACCGGTTTCGGAGACGACGTACGCCACCGGGCACCTCCGCAGCCTACGATCGCCGGGTGACGAGTGCGTCGACAGCACAGAGCGCGGGCGCGGGCCGGCTCGGGTCGGACCGGACGACCAGTGAGCACCCCGCCGCCGAGCAGGTCTCCGCCACCGTGGCGACGAACGGAGGCGGTGTCCCCGCCATCGTCCGACGACGGCTCGCCACCGTCGAGGCCCGACTGGACGGGCGCGCCTGGCTGGCCACCACGGCCGTCGTCGCGATCGCGGCGATCCTGCGGTTCGTCGGGCTGAGCAGCCCCCCGGGCAAGATCTTCGACGAGACCTACTATGCCAAGGACGCGTACGGGCTGATCGACCGCGGCGTCGAGTGGAACTACAAGGACAACGGCCCGTCGTACGTGGTCCACCCGCCGCTGGGGAAGTGGCTCATCGGGCTCGGCGAGTGGGCCTTCGGCTACCAGGACGCGGAGTCGAAGATCTCGGTTCCGGGCCACCTGATGACCACCGCGCCGGAGTTCGGCTGGCGGTTCGCGGCAGCCGTCGCCGGCACGCTGTCGGTGCTGCTGCTGGTCCGGATCGGCCGGCGGATGTTCCGCTCCACCACGCTGGGCTGCGCGGCCGGGCTGCTGCTCGCCCTGGACGGCTTCCACCTGGTGCTGTCCCGCAGCGCCATCCTCGACATCTTCCTGCTGCTCTTCGTGCTCGCCGCGTTCGGGGCGCTGGTGCTGGACCGGGACGCCCGACGGCGGCGGTGGGCCCGGGCGCTGGAGGCCGGCCTCGACCCGTCCCGGCCGGGCCGGGCCGGTCGGCCGCCGTCGACCTGGCGGGACTGGCCCTGGTGGCGGCTGGCCGCCGGGGTGCTGCTCGGCTGCGCCTGCGCGGTGAAGTGGAGCGGCCTGTACTTCGTGCCGGCGTTCGCCCTGCTGGTGATCTTCTGGGAGGTGGGGGTCCGCCGCTCGGCGGGCGTACGCCACCCGTGGCGGGACGCCATCCTCGACGAGCTGCCCTGGCTGCTCCTGGCCGGGGTGCTGATGGTCGGCACGTACCTGACCACCTGGTCCGGCTGGCTGCTCAGCGACGACGGCTACTACCGCCTGGCCAGCCGATACCCGAACGCCCCGCTCAGCGACACCCCGTTCATCGGGGCGCTGAACAACCTGTGGGAGTACCACAAGGCCGCGTACGGCTTCCACACCCAGCTCGACGAGCCGCACAAGTACCAGTCGTGGCCGTGGCAGTGGCTGCCGCTCGGCCGGCCGGTCGCCTTCTACTGGTCGGGCGACGGCAACTGCGGTGCCCCGCAGTGTGCGTCGGAGGTCCTGCTGCTCGGCACCCCGCTGCTCTGGTGGTCGTTCCTGCCCGCGCTGGTGGCACTGGCCTGGCTCGGGGCGGCCCGGCGGGACTGGCGGGCCGGGGCGATCCTGCTCTCAGTGGCGGCCGGGCTGCTGCCCTGGTTCTGGTTCGCCCTGGACGGACGGACCATGTTCTCCTTCTACGCCGCGCCGGCGCTGCCGTTCCTGGTGCTGGCCGTGGTCTACGTGCTCGGCGCGATCATGTCGCCCGGTCCGGCACCTGTCGGCTCCACCGCTGCCGCAGATCCGGTGACCGGGCAGGACGCCTCGGACCGCCGGCTGGTGGGCGGGATCATCGCGGGGGCGTACGTGCTGCTGGTCGCCCTCTGCTTCGCGTACTTCTACCCGATCTTCGTGGGGCGGCTGATGGCGTACGCGGACTGGTCGGCCCGGATGTGGCTCGACGGCCGCTGGATCTGAGCCGGCGGCGGCGCCCGGACACAGAGATGCGCGCCCCGATCGCCTGCCACGGGGGAAGCGGGCGATTGGGGCGCGCACGAAAAGCTTAACCACGGCCGGACCAGCCGCACAACGGGTCGTCTTCCGTCAGGTTTCCGTCCGATACGCCCGCCCGCCGCTCGTTTGGCTCGGCCAGCTGACGCAGCGTCACCGGATACGGACATTACGAATGTCTTACGGCTCGGTTACGCCCAGACCATCCTTCCAGCCACCCTCGGCGGTACCGGGCTGACGACCAGACATTTTACGTTCAAAGCACTCTCTATCAGGCGGATTCGGATAGCGATGCGGCAACCCGGCCGAGGCCTGTTGTCACGCTTTCGAGGGATTGTCGACGCACAACGACGTCTCGCGGCTCTCGCCCGGTTTCGTCCATAGGATCCGGATATGCGGATGGCGAAATATCCATTGGGTCGGGCTGGAAAGACTCGGACATACCGCCCTAATCGCCTCCATAGCCTCGGTCAAGTGGCCGTTCACCTTTCCTTCGAGGCGTCCCGGGCCGACACGCCCCCGAGCCCCGCACTTGCTGCTTCCCGACCCGCCAAGCCCGTCTTCGTCGACCTCACCGGCGTCCGCCGCCGGCGGGTCGAGCGCGTCGGCCTCCTGGTGGCGGCCGCGTCCCTGACCTACCTGCCGATGGTCGCGAGCGCCCTGCTGCCGGGGCCCGCGGTACCGGCACAGGCCCACCCTCACACCACTCACCAGGGTCCGAGCGGAACCGGCCAGCCCTCGACCTCACCGTCCCCGCTCGACCCGTACGAGGTGTCCGGTGCGAACCACCCGCTGAACGACAGCGCCATTCCGTCGACGGGGCCCGTGGATCGCCGCACGCGGGTGACGGCCACGACGGCACCGGCCCGCCCCAATGGAAGCCACCGGACCAGTCCGACACCGCGAGCGCCCCAGACCGTCCCGCCCTCCCGGCTGCCCGGCACCCCGGCACCGCTCCCCTCGGCGACCAGCTCCACCGTCCGTCCGCTCCCCACCGCCCCGGCCCCGGCCCTGCCCGTCGTGGAACTGACCATCGGAGTGAGCGGATGAGTCTGACGACCCGTCGTCCGCCGGTGCACGAGGGAAACGACCGGACATCCCGTCGCCTGGGGCTCGCCGCCGGCCGGTTCATCTGCGCCGCCCTGGTCACGGTCGTGGTCAGCGTCCTGCTGGTCGAGGCGTACGCCAACGCCAACTTCACCCCGGACCACGTGCGGAAGGACGGGAGCCAGGCCAAGGTCCCGAGCAGCATCGTGGAGGGTGGGCCGGTCATCGACACCAGGGGCGACCGGGCCCGCTCCTACCGCCTGCCACCGAAGACCATCGCCCTCACGTTCGACGACGGACCGGACCCGGTCTGGACCCCGCGGGTGCTCGACGTCCTGCGCCGGCACCGGACACCGGCCACGTTCTTCGTGATCGGTTCCCAGGTGGCACGCCACGGCGACCTGGCCCGGCGGATCGCCGCCGAGGGCCACGAGCTCGGCGTGCACACCTTCACCCACCCGGACGCCAGCCTGCTGCCCGACTGGCGGCGACGGATGGAGTACGCCCAGACCCAGATGGCGATCGTGGCCGCGGCCGGCGTGCGGAGCAGCCTGCTGCGGTTCCCGTACTCGTCGGCGGCGGACGCCATCGACGACGAGAACTGGCCGGTGATCGAGGAGGCCGGTCGCCTCGGCTACCTCACCGCCGTCAACGACACGGACAGCCGGGACTGGGCCCGGCCCGGTGTCGACGCGATCGTGCGCAACATGACGCCGGCGGACGGGGCCGGCGCGGTGGTCCTGATGCACGACTCCGGAGGGGACCGGTCGCAGACCGTCGCCGCGCTGGAACGGTTCATCCCGGCCATGATGGCCCGCGGCTACACCTTCACCACCGTCACCGCCGGAGTGAACCGGAACGGCTCCAGCGTGGCGCCGATCCCGGGGAACGTACCCGCCTCGACGCCGGACCGCTGGCGGGCCGCCCCGGTCACCTGGGTGATCCGGGTCGCCGACCTCTTCGTCCGCGCCCTGTCCGTGCTGTTCCTGGTGGTCGGGGCCCTGATGCTGGCCCGTACGGTGCTGCTGCTCCTGCTCGCCGGACGCCTGGCCCGGCGCCGCCGGGCACACCAGTGGCCCTGGGGGGCGGTGACCGCGCCGGTGTCGGTCATCGTGCCCGCCTACAACGAACAGGCGGGAATCGTCGCGACGGTCCGCTCGCTGGTGGCCAACGACCATCGGGAGATCGAGGTCATCGTGGTCGACGACGGGTCGACCGACGGCACGGCCGACCTGGTCGACGCGCTCGGGCTGGACGGCGTAAGAGTGATCCGCAAACCCAACGGCGGCAAGGCCAGCGCCCTGAACACCGGCATCCGGTACGCCTCCCACGACATCATCGTCATGGTCGACGCGGACACCGTCTTCGAGCCGGACGCGATCCGGCGGCTGGTGGAGCCGTTCACCGACCCGCGGGTCGGCGCGGTGGCCGGCAACGTCAAGGCCGCCAACCGCCGGGGCCTGCTCGGGCAGTGGCAGCACATCGAGTACGTGATCGGATTCAACCTGGACCGCCGGTTCTACGAGATGCTGCGCTGCATGCCGACCGTTCCGGGGGCGATCGGGGCGTTCCGCCGGCAGGCGCTGGTGGGCGCCGGGGGCATGAGCGACGACACCCTGGCCGAGGACACCGACATCACCATGGCCCTCCTGCGCGACGGCTGGCGGGTGGTCTACCAGGACCGCGCCCTGGCCTGGACCGAGGCGCCCGCCACCGTGGCGGACCTGTGGAAGCAGCGGTACCGGTGGAGCTACGGGACCATGCAGGCGATGTGGAAGCACCGCCACGCCGTACGCGACCGCGGCGCGTCAGGGCGGTTCGGCCGGTTCGGGCTGCCGATGCTCGCCTTCTTCGGCGTGCTGCTGCCCCTGCTCGGCCCGGTGCTGGACCTGATGGCGCTCTACGGCCTGCTCTTCCTGGACTCGACGAAGACGGCCCTCGCCTGGCTGGCGATGCTCGGGGTCCAGGCGATCACCGCGGCGGTGGCCTTCCGGCTGGACGGGGAACGGATGCGCCCCCTGCTGACCCTGCCGTTGCAGCAGTTCGCCTACCGGCAGCTCATGTACCTGGTGCTGGCCCGGTCGATGGTCACCGCGCTGACCGGCACCCGGCTGGGCTGGCGGAAGCTGAAGCGGGCCGGTGATCCGCCGACCGCCGAGGAACTGGCCGCGGCCGCCTCGGCGGCCACCCCCGGACGTGACCGGTGGTTCGACGCCCTGCGGGCGCTGGCCCTGGGCCGGGTGATCGCGTACCACATGTTCGGCGCGGCCTGGCTGAGCTTCGTGTTCCCGGCCATGGGCGTGATGTTCGCGCTCGGCGGCTCCCTGATGGCACAGTCGCTGCGGCGCACGCCGAGGCGGGCGGTGGCCAGCCGGCTGCGTCGCCTGCTGCCCGCGTTCTGGGCGCTCGGCGCGGTGCTTCTGCCGCTGATGCTCTGGCACGGGTGGTCGGACCGGCCGGCCTGGCCCGCCCTGCTGGCCTGGCTGGTACCCGTGGTGCAGCCACCGGGCAACGCCTGGGCGGCGGACGTCACCGGGGTCCTCTGGTACCTCGTCGCGTACCTGTGGCTGGTGGTGCTCTCGCCGGCGCTGCTCGCCCTCTACCGGCGCTGGCCGCTGCCCTCCCTGCTGTTCCCGCTCGCCGCGGTGGTGCTGCTGCAGACCGCCACGCCGCCGGTCGGGGCCCCGGTGGAGGCGGTGCTCACCGACCTGGCCACCTTCGGCGCCTGCTGGGTCGTCGGCTTCGCACACCGCGACGGGCGGCTGCGGCGACTGTCTCTGTCGTCCCTGCTGGCCCTGGCGGCGCTGTGCCTGGGGGTCGGCGCCGCCTGGGTGGCCAGCCATCCGGTAGCCAGGCTCGACCTCAACGACATCCCGGTGGCGCAGGCGTTCTGGTCGCTCGGCTTCGTGCTGCTGCTGTTGCGGGCCGCCCCGCCGATGGGCTGGCTGGCCCGGGTCCGCCCGCTGGACCGGCTGGTCACCGCCCTGAACAGCCGCGCCCTGACCATCTACCTCTGGCACAACGCCGCCATCGCGGTCAGCTTCGGCCTCGGGGACCTGCTGGGCCTGTGGCGGTTCGGGAACGTCGGCGACCTGGCCGTGGCTCTGGTGATCATGTCCGGCCTGATGCTGCTGCTGGGCTGGATCGAGGAC
Organism: Micromonospora sp.; assembly: GCA_049791715.1. Taxonomy (GTDB): domain Bacteria; phylum Actinomycetota; class Actinomycetes; order Mycobacteriales; family Micromonosporaceae; genus Micromonospora. The sequence continues at coordinate 782 of JBARAE010000367.1, read as the reverse complement.
ATCAGCGCACGCCGCCGGCCCCGGCTGCTGCCCTGGCCGCGCCCGTCGCGGGCCCCCGTCACCGGAGGGGCCGGCGCGTACCGGCCGCCGGCTGACCCGGTCCCGGCAACGCCGGTCGACGCGATGCGGGACGAACTGACCGTGCGTCTCTGACCGGGCGGGGTCAGGAGGTACGCGGGCTGCGCGGCACCCAGCCGATGAACCGGTCCTGCAGGGACGCCACTGGGGCGGTACGCAGGTCCTGAGCGGCGGCGGCCAGGCACGATCCGAGATAGACGCTCAGCGAGGCGCGATCCACCTGGTACTCCTCCAGCAGCCGGGACCGCTTCGTGGCGCAGGGCCAGTCCTCGCCACAGGAGCCGCACATCCAGTCCGGCGTCACCGGTGCGTGGTCCTCCGGTCGCGGTTCCACGCCAGCCGCCATCGCACGTCCTCCCCTTGGGTCGGCGGACGATCCGAGCGCGGATCGCCTCGCCGTACATAGCTGATGTCCGCAGACTTCCCCGTGACGACCGGAAAGCGCTCCGGGACGCTCCGGCGTTACCTCGTTGCGGTACGTTCACCAGCCATGGCCGCCGTGAACGACCGCCTGGCCGCCGAGACGGCGCGGATGCGGTCGTACCCGACGGAGGTGGGTGATGCGTGACCTGCTGCCGCCGGCGGTCGCGGTGGCCGTGGCCGGGCCGGCCGACTGGGCCGGCGATCTGCTCCCCGCCGAGCGCGTGTGCCTGAGCGACGGCGCGGTGGAAAGCCGGCGGCGGGACTTCACCGCGGGCCGGGTC